>JASHTA010000112.1 GCA_030040795.1 Gammaproteobacteria bacterium
GCTGCGCCGTGCGGCCCGTCTGCTCGCCGACAGCCGCCGAGCCATCTCGGATATCGCTTTCGACGTGGGATTCGGCGACCTATCCAACTTCGTGCGAACATTTCGCCGTGCGGCCGGCGCTTCTCCACGACAGTTCCGCGGCGCAGCAAAGGGAGACCGCAAGATTCTCCAAGACCGCATCGCTCGCGCCACGTTACGCTGATCTCCGGTCAGAGGGCGCTGTGCCCTCGCGCGGCGGAGGTCGAGATGTACGATCACATCGGTCTGAGAGTGAAGAGCCTGGAGGCGAGTGTTCGCTTCTATGAGAGCGCGCTGCGCGCGCTCGGTCATGTCGTGGCCTCCCGTGACGAGGCGGGCGCCGGAATCGGCCCGGCCGGTGCTCCGGCGCTCTGGCTGCACGCCAGAGCCGAATCGCCATCCGGCGGCGCCCACATCGCATTCCGTGCCTCGAGCCGCACGGCCGTGGACACCTTCCATCGCGACGGGCTGAAGGCCGGCGGCCGCGACAACGGCCGTCCCGGCGTACGCGCCGACTATGCTCCAACCTACTACGCCGCCTTCCTGCTCGACCCGGACGGCAACAACGTCGAAGCGGTCTGCCTCAGCTGAGCGGGCCCTTTCGGAGAACTCGCACGTGTCGAACCTTACTTCAAACTTGGCCGCCGTGCTCCATGCGAGCGGTCCTGCGAGCGACCGCGCCGATAAGCTGAGCCTCTACGGCAGGCTCATTGGAGATTGGGACAGCGACATCCTCGCTCATTCGCCGGACGGTGCCCGCCACCACGCTACGGGCGAGATCCATTTCGGCTGGGTCCTCGAGGGCCGGGCCATTCAGGACGTTTGGATGATTCCACGGCGCGGCGATCGCCTGCCGGGGATGCGCCCCATGCCGGTGGCGGGAAACTGGTACGGGACGACATTGAGGATTTACGACCCGACGATCGACGCATGGCGAATCTACTGGATCGACCCGGCGACGAACTCGTTCTACACCCAGATCGGCAGGGCGCGGGGTCGAGACATCGTTCAGGAGGGACGGACGGATTCGGGCGCCCTCTCGCGATGGAGCTTCACCGAGATCACGGCAGACTCGTTTCTGTGGCTCGGCGAGTCGTCGGCCGATGGAGGTGCGACATGGCGGCGGGTCGTGGAGGTCAAGGCCCGGCGAGCCCCGAGTACCTGACTCCCTCAGTAGCTCTCGTCGTCGGAGGGGAACCGGTCCGCCTTCACGTCCGCTACGTAGTGGCGGAACGCTTCCGACATCACCTTGTCCAGATCAGCGTAGCGGCGCAGAAACCGCGGCGAGAACTCCTGGTTGAGACCGAGCATGTCGTAGGTCACGAGGACCTGCCCGTCCACCGCCGCACCGGCACCGATGCCGATGAGCGGGATGGTAAGCCGCTTCGCGACGCGCGCGGCGAGACGCGCGGGGATCTTCTCGAGCACGATGGCAAAGCAGCCCGCCTCCTGCAGCAGCAGCGCATCCCGCATCAATCGCTCGGCCTCCTCCTGTTCCGTCGCGCGTACGGTGTAGCTGCCGAACTTGTAGATCGACTGCGGAGTGAGCCCCAGGTGGCCCATCACGGGAATGCCCGCGGAGAGGACGCGCCGGACACTTTCGATGACGACCTCCCCTCCTTCCATTTTCACGGCGTGCGCTCCGGACTCCTTCATGATGCGCACGGCACTTTGCAGGGCGATCTCGCTGCTGCCCTGGTACGTTCCGAACGGCATATCCACGACGATGAGCGCACGCTTCACGCCGCGCACAACTGCCGTCGCGTGATCGATCATCTGATCGAGCGTGATGGGAACCGAGGTCTCATGGCCGTGGATGACGTTGGATGCGCTGTCACCGACGAGCAGGACGTCGAGCCCGGCCGCGTCCAGTACGCGCGCGAACGAGAAGTCGTACGCCGTGAGCACGGCAATCTTCTCGCCGCGGGCTTTCATTTCAGCGAGCCGCGCCGTCGTCACCCGGCGTGATCGCGCGCCGGCGTCCGCCGGCGGACTTACTTTGCGCCCTTTGCCTGCCATATCGCCATCATGTCGGGCGAGCCCTGGGCCCGCACGCCGTTGTCGGTCAGGATCTCGTCGGTCGCCGCGGCCATGTCCTTGCGCGGAAAGACCAGGGTCTCGCCGCCGCGATTGTCGAAGTCGATCACGACGAACTCGTCCTGGAGGTCGCGCAGCAACGCGACGAGCTGCGCGAGGCTGCGCACTCGCGTGCCGTTGACGGAAGAGACGACCAGACCCGCGTGACTGGAATACCCCTCCGCCAGCTTGTTCGGAAAGAAGGGCGAAGCGACCACCACGAGCTCCTGGCGATCGGCGGTCGGTGGATCGGCGCGCTGCGTCACGAGGGGACTCCGTATGGCGCTCAGGGTGTCCAGCAACCGCGCATTGTTGCTCATCGCAGCGACGAAGCCCGATGTGGCCTTGGAAAAGACGAGCGGGCCATAGATAAAGTAAGGCGGATAGTCGCCCTCGAGATCCGGAATGAGCAGCGGCCGATCGCTCGAGACGGGCAGCTCGACGCGCATCGTCTTGCCCTCTCGAACGATGGTGAGCGGGACTTTACCGTCCTTGACGACTTTCTGCACGAGATAGCGGAAGCTCAGCCTCACATCCGGATTGAGACTGATCATTCCCTGATCGTCGATCGGCGTGTCGGCAATCCGCGTGATGATATCCCATTGCTTGAGCGGGTAGCCGGGGTCGGAGCCGAACGGCTGATGCACGACCACGCCCGTGACCGAGCTGTCGAGCTTCAGGAAGCTGCGCAGCGCCGGGTTCTCGAGCGTCTGCAGCTCGTCGTAGATGGCGGGCTTGCCCGCGTAGTGCCCGCTCGCCACACCGCGCAGAAACAGCTCGATCTCCTCGTTGGGGATGATGTAGCCGATGTTCTGAGCGTCTCCGCCCAGGCGGCTGAACGCGAGACCGATCATTTGATTGCCCGCGATCGCAGGGCCGCCGCTGTTGCCGGGATTGATCGCGGCGTCAATCTGGATGCGCAGGCCGGACGTTGAAAAGTTGAACGGCACGAACTCGATGCGCGACACGATACCCTTGGTGATCGACAACGAGTCGCCCCCTTCCGGAAAGCCGTAGACGAGCACGGGATCCTTGATCTGCGGCAGCGTGCTCGCGCGCGCGAGGGGCGAATGCTTGCGGAAGAACGAGGGGTCATCGAGTTTCAGCACGGCGAGATCGATGCCGGGCGCGACGGCGGCCACCGTCGCAGAGACCTTGTCGCCCTCTTTCGACGCCTGCACCTGGATGTCGCTTGCGTACAGCACGGCATGAGCGTTCGTGAGGATGCGATTGCCCTCGATGACGACTCCGGAGGCCGTGATGTCCCGCGGCGTCTGCTTCGTCCAGGGCCGGAACGGGTCCGGATAACGCACGGTGGCAAAAATCTTCACCACCGAGTTCTCGATGCCGCCGCCCGGCGCAGCGGCGCTGTCCGCCGCCTGCGCGTTGCCGGCCCACGCAGCCGCCAGCAGCACCCCTGCGACGAGGCACGCATACCGTGTGAAGCGGAGCATCGGATATCTCATAAGTGACGCGCGGAGGCTTGTTGTTGAAATGCGGTCGCCCGACCGGCGGTGTCGAGTCTAGACCGCCCGGCGCACGGCGCCAAGTACGGTTCCGAGCCGCTTTCGCGCCGGCTCCGAGCTCGCTGCCGCCGCGCGATCCGAATCCGCGCACGTTGACCGAAGCGCATCCAGCGTGTAGCCTATCCGCCTTCTTTGAAAGCCGCGCCCGCCGCGGCTTTTGTGTTTTCCGCAGCTGCCAGCCCGCGGCCCGCCCTGGGCCCGCCGGATGGCGGCACTTGCATTTTGGGCGCCCCGTACGCCCATCCGCAAAGCCATCGGAGCCGGAAAACATGCAAGCCACCGACGATCATTTGACGACCCGCGACGACGTGCGCCTGTTCTATCGGCGCTCGGGAGCGGGCCCCGCACTCATCGTTCCCAATGCCCTCTATCTGCTCGAGGATTTCAAGCGCCTCGCCGCCGGGCGGACTCTCATTGCCTACGATCTGCGCAATCGCGGCCGGTCGGACACCGTGCAGGATCGCTCGAAGCTCGCGCGAGGCATCTTTCACGATGTCGAGGATCTGGAGGACGTGCGCCGTCACCTCGGTATCGACCGATTCGACGTGATCGGACATTCCTATCTGGGAATCGTGGTCATCTTGTATGCTCTCGAGCATCCGGAGCGCGTTCGACGCATCGTGCAGATCGCGCCGTCGCAGCCGGATCCGAGCAGAGCATACGCGGCGCACCTGAGAAACGACGATCGCGTACTGCAGGAAACGCTCGAGGTGCTGCCGCAGCTCTCGAGCGAGATGGGACTGCTGCTGCGGAGCGGCCGCACCGAGGATGCGCGGGCGCTCTACAAGGCGAGCGCGCACCGGTTCCTTCGCATGTTCGTCGCCGATCCGGCTGAGGCTCACCGTCTCGACCACTGGAACTTCTCCGAGGTGCCGAACGAGATGTCGGGAGCGGGGATGCGGCACTGGCAGGAGAACGTCGAGCCGTCTATCCGGCGGCTCGGGCTTACTCCAGAGCGCGTTGCGGGTGTTCGCGCGCCGGTGCTGACGCTCCACGGGATGAAGGACCGCAACGCGCCCTACGGCGGCGGCCGGGAGTGGGCGCTGTGGCTACCGAACGCGCGCCTCGTGACGATCGAGTCGGCGGCGCACGCACCGTGGATCGAGGCGCCGGAGCGCGTCTTCGGTTCGATCGAGACGTTTCTCGACGGCGCCTGGCCTCACGACGCTGAGAAAGTGGCCTCGCTCGATCCTGGGGCGGCGAGCTGAGCGGCGGCCGGCCGCCGGAACTCAGAGGTGCCGGCTGGCCGGCCGTGACCCCTCCACGGCTATACTGGGAGTTTCCATTACGACTTCGGGGCCCTCCGTGAACATTCGCCCGCAAGCCCTCCTCATGCTGCGCGCCTTCCTCGTGGTCGCCGCCTTGGCGGCCTCGCCTCCATCGCCTGCCGGGGGCAGCCTGCATCCCGTGCATGCGCAGCACGGGATGGTGGTGAGCGTCCATGAGCTTGCCTCGCGGGCTGGCGTCGAGGTGCTGCAGGCTGGAGGCAACGCCGTCGACGCGGCCGTCGCGACCGGATTCGCGCTGGCGGTGGTCGACCCGGCGGCCGGCAACCTCGGTGGCGGCGGATTCATGCTCATCCGCTTGCACGGCGGCGAGACCCACTTCGTCGACTTTCGCGAGACGGCGCCCGGCAAGGCGCGGGCAAACATGTACCAGGACGCCCACGGAAACGTCATCCCGCATTTGAGCCGCATCGGCTATCTCGCCGTGGGAGTGCCGGGCTCGGTGAAGGGTCTGGTCTATGCCGAGCGCCGCTTCGGCAAGCTCGGCCTGAAGCGCGTGATGGCGCCCGCAATCCGGCTCGCTCGCGACGGCTACGCGCTGAGCTGGGGCGATGCGCGCATGATGTCGCTCGACCGCAGTCTCGGACAGTTCACCGATTCGAAGCGCATTTTCCAGAACGGCGGCAAGGGATGGCGGCCGGGCGATCTCTTCAAACAACCCGAGCTCGCGCGGACTCTGGAGCGCATCGCGGCGAAGCCCGATGACTTCTACACGGGAGCGATGGCGCGCGAGATCGCCGCCTTCGTTCAGCGCGGAGGCGGCCTCATCACCGCGCAGGACTTGGCGCAGTACGAGGTGAAGGATCGCACGCCGGTGCGCGGTACCTACCATGACCTCGAGATCATCAGCGCTCCACCGCCCTCATCCGGCGGCATCGCGCTGATCGAGGCGCTCAACATCCTCGAGGGTTTCGACTTGCACGAGGCCGGGCTCGATTCGGCCGCGTCCATCCATCTCATCTCGGAAGCGTACCGGCGCGCCTTCTTCGATCGTGCCGAATTCCTCGGGGACCCCGACTTCAGCGGGGCCCCCGTAGCGGAGCTTCTCGACAAGCGTTATGCCGCGGCGTGGCGCCGCTCGATCGAGCCGGATCGCGCAAGCAGCAATGCCTCGCTCGTGCGCCCGTCGACGTTTCCGGACCTGCTGCAATACGCCGCCAAGCACCCGCTCCCCGAGCCCGCCCATGAATCCGACCAGACCACGCACTACTCGGTGGTCGATGCCGACGGCAACGCGGTCGCCGTCACCACGACGCTCAACGGCCTCTTCGGCTCGAAGGTCACGGTCGGGCCGCTCGGGTTCCTCCTCAACGACGAGATGGATGATTTCTCCTCCAAGGCGGGCTCGCCCAACATGTTCGGCCTGATCCAGGGCTCGGCGAACTCCATTGCTCCCGGCAAGCGGCCGCTCTCGTCGATGACGCCGACGATCGTGCTGAAGAACGGCAAGCTCTGGCTCGTCGTTGGAACCCCCGGAGGGCCGACGATCATCACGACCGTCGCCAACATCATCCTCGGCGTGGAGGACTACGGACTCGACATCCAGGAGTCGGTCGATTCGCCGCGCTTTCACCAGCAGTGGATGCCCGATCGGATCTTCATGGAGCGGAATCGCTTCTCCCCGGATACCGTCCACATACTGCAAAGCGAGGGGTACCCCGTCAGCTACGGAGACCGCGGCGACGGCGAATGCATCGAGATCGACCTTGCGACCGGCGAGCGTCTCGGCGCGAGCGACTTCCGCAACGAGACCGGCCGAGCCGTAGGCTACTAGCCCGCCCGCAAGCAACGAGCCAAGCAATGAGCGCGGACGCATGATTCGGTCCCCCTACGGAACCTGGCGCTCGCCGATCGCAGCCGCCGATCTCGCGCGGTCGGCCATTTCACTGAGCTACGTGCAGGTATCGGGCGGAGCTCCCTACTGGGTGGAAAGCCGGCCAGCCGAGGGTGGCCGCTACGTGATCGTGACGCCGGCGCCGCAACCGGCGCCGGAATCAGCGCCGGAATCAGTGCTGGAATCAGCGCCGGGCATTGGGGCGGCGCCCGGACCGCGCAGCGCCGTCGTCGAGAAGACGCCGGCGGGCTTCAACGCGCGCACGCGCGTGCACGAGTATGGAGGCAGACCCTACTGTGTCGGCCGCGACCGCATCTATTTCACTCACTTCGCCGATCAGCGCCTCTACGTGCAGCGCGCGAGCGAGGCTCCCGTCGCGCTCACGCCGGAGGGATACCGGTACGCCGACTTCGAGCTCGACCCTTCCGGGACCTCGTTGCTCTGCGTGCGAGAGGATCACACGGGCTCGGGAGAAGCGAAGAACGCGATCGTCGAGCTCGACGTGAGAGTGACTGCCGGGAGCGCCACGGGCGGGAGTACCACCGGTGGCAGCGCCCGGGCAGAGGACAAAGATGCGGCGGGCACCGTGCTCTTCGGCGATAGCGATTTCGTCGCCTATCCGCGCCTGAGCCGCGATGGCCGGCGTATCGCCTGGATCGCGTGGAATCACCCCGACATGCCGTGGGACGCCACGACGCTCTATGTCGCGGATCGGACACCGGCAGGCCTTGCGGCTGTGACGGCCATCGCCGGCGGCCCGCGCGAGTCGGTGGTCGAGCCGCGCTGGGATGCGGATGGCTCGCTCTACTTCATCTCCGACCGGTCGGGCTGGTGGAATCTCTACCGGTGGCGAGGTGGGCGCGTGGAGCCCGTCTTCTCCCTCGCGGCGGAGCTCGCGAGCCCCCTTTGGACGCTCGGACAATCCAACTACGCGCTGACGGGAGACGGCCGCGCCGTCGTGCGCTACGAGGTCGCTGCGCGCGACAAGCTTGCCGTCGTGAGCCTGGCGACGGGCTCGGTCAAGGAACTCGATCTGCCGTTCGTCGGACTCGCGAGCATCGAGCTGCTGTCGCCCGCCACGGCACTCGCCATCGCCGCGTCCGCGTCCGACGAACCGGCCGTCGTCGGCATCGACCTCGAGACCGGAAGCCACCGGGTTCTCCGCGCGCCGGGCGAGCTGAAGATTGACGCTCGGTACCTCTCCGTCGCCGAGCCGATCGAGTATCCGACGGCCGGCGGACTTACGGCGCACGCCTTCTTCTATCCGCCGACCAACGCGGATTTCTGCGCTCCGCAGGGCGAGCGGCCTCCGCTCATCGTGAAGGCTCACGGCGGCCCGACGAGCCATTCGAAGCCCGACCTCAGTCTCGAGAGGCAGTACTGGACCTCGCGCGGCTTCGCGTTGCTCGATGTGAACTACGGCGGCAGCAGCGGCTACGGACGCGCGTACCGCGAGCGTCTCGAGGGAAACTGGGGCATCGTCGATGTCGGAGATGTCGTTGCGGGCGTGAGGTATCTCGCCGAGAGCGGGCGAGTTGACGGCAGCCGCACGGCCATCCGGGGCGGGAGCGCCGGGGGATTCACCGTGCTCGCGGCGCTCGCATTCCACGACGTGTTCCGGGCCGGTGCCAACTATTTCGGCGTGAGCGATCTCGAGGCGCTCGCCCGCGACACGCACAAGTTCGAGAGTCGCTATCTCGACCGGCTCGTCGCGCCGTTGCCGCAAGGCCGGGAGATTTACGAGGCGCGCGCGCCCATCCGCCATCTCGAGGCGTTCCGGGCTCCGCTCATCACCTTTCAAGGGACCGAGGACAAGGTGGTGCCGCCGAGCCAGTCCCGCGCGATCGTCGCGGCGCTACAGTCGCGGGGCGTGCCGGTCGAGTACATCGAGCTCGAGGGCGAGCAGCACGGCTTTCGCAAAGCGGAGAGCATCGTGCGCTCGCTCGAAGCGGAGCTGGCCTTCTACGGGCGCGTGTTCGGGTTCACTCCGGCAGCAAAGTAGCGCGCGCGCAGGCAGCTCGCGGCGCGCGCTGCTCGCCAGGACTTCGATGCCCGTCAGGACTTCGGCTTCTCGAACCTGTACATGAACTTGTCCGTGTGGCCACGGATGGACGCATCGAAGATCCGAGCCGTGTGCGGGTCCTTCGGGTTGCGCAGCGCGTTGCTGTGCGCGACCAGTTTGAATCCCGCAGCCTCGATTTCCTTGCGTGCGGCCGCCGGATCGATCCGGTGCAGGGTGCTCGTCTGGGAGGTCCCGGTACCGGCTGCTCCTGCGTGATCGACCACGAGGAAGATTCCACCAGGCTTCAGCGCATCGAACGCGAGCTTGTTGAAGGGCGCGATGTCAACCTTCGAGCCGGGCCGACCGTTATGAAAGTCATGATAGTTGTCCGTCGTCCAAACGAGATCGACCGGCCCGGGCAGCCCCCAGCTGTCCGTGCCCAGCGTCGTGAGCACCGTCACGTTCGAGTAGTGCGGGTCGGCAGCGATCTTCTTGGCTGCAGCCCCCATGTCCATGCGCATGCGCCTCCCGGGCATCGGCGGCATCGGGGGCGGCACGATCGCGTACACATGGCCCGAGGGGCCGACGATCACGCTCAGCATACGCGTGAAGTACCCTCCGCCGGGCATGAGCTCGGCGACGCTGTCGCCAGGCTTGACGTGCGAGAACGCAAGCGTCTCGGCAGGCTTGCGCTCGTCGTCGGCCTTCTTGTCCGCATCCGGCCGCGCCGAATCGGCCACGGCGGCGGTGACATACGCGGGAATACCCGAGTGTTTGTGTCCGGCGGCGTCCGCCGACATCATCGATAGAGCCAAAACGGCAGACACAGCCGCCGCGAGCCATGCAGATGCGCGAAGCATAGGACTCCCCTCCCCTCACCTATCTCGCGACTTTAGCACTGCTGCAGTCCGAATGCTCGCGCGAGAAGCTCGTACGAGCGCAGTCGCGCGCCATGATCGTGGACGATCGTGACCAGCATGAGCTCCTCGAGCTGCAAGGCTCCGGCAATCTCCTCGAGCCTGTTCCGGAGCGTCAAAGGAGAGCCGCACACGTGGCGCGGCCACTCGCCCGCATCGGCGGGCGTGTAGGAGCCGTAGGCGGCGAGCTCACGCTGCGCCTCCTCGATCGTCGGAACCGGCCGCAGGTCGCCTTGGCGCAGGCGGCGCCCCATCAGTCGCACGCTCGCCGAGAGACTCTCCGCCTCCTCGTCCGTCTCCGCGCAGATGGCACCCAGCGCGACGATGGCGCACGGCTCCGGCAGCTCTCGCGATGGCTGGAAATGGCTGCGGTAATGCTCGATCGCTGCCCGCGTGGGCTCCGGCGCGATGAAGTGAGCAAAGGCGTACGGCAGGCCGAGCTGCGCCGCAGCAGAGGCGCTCCAGAGGCTCGATCCGAGGAGCCAGACCGTGGGGCAGCCCGGCGTGTCGGGCGAGACCCGGATGCGGCTGAAGGGGTGCCGCGCCGCGAAGTCGTGGCGCAAAAACCCCATGAGCTCGGCCAGCTGATCGGGAAAGTCGTCGGGCATTGGAGTGTCGAGCCGCTCACGCCGCAGCGCGAACGTCTCGAGCGGGCTGCCGCCGGGCGCCCGGCCGATCCCGAGATCCACCCGGTCCGGATAGAGTGCATGCAGCATCCTGAACTGCTCGGCCACCTTGAGCGGACTGTAATGAGGCAGCATGACGCCGCCCGACCCGATGCGGATGCGCCGCGTCTCCGCGCCGAGGCGCGCGATCAGGATCTCCGGCGCGGGGCTCGCGAGCGTCTGCGTGGCGTGGTGCTCGGCAATCCAGTAGCGCTCGTACCCCAGCCGGTCCGCGAGGCGCGCCAGCTCGATCGTGTGACGAAGCGCCTCGGCCGGCGTCGAGCCGGAGGAGACGGGCGATTGGTCGAGCACCGAGAGCCGCATGGGTAGGTTCAGGTTTACCCCACGGCTCGCACCGAGGCAAACCCGGGCCGGCCCCTACGAGCACCTCCGGCAACCGACGCTGATCGAAGTGTTCAACCGGCAGCTGCGCCTCGCGGACAACGGCCGCCTGACTGCACGGCCCTGCGGCGCCATCCCGCGGCGGCGAGCATCGCGAGGCCCGACATGAGCAGCAGGCCGGTGGCAGGCAGCGGGACGGGAGTCAGCGACGTGAGTTCCCAGTACCCCGTGTCGGTAATACGCAGCTCCGCAGCGCCCGCCCCGAGGGTGACCGAGCCGCCCGCGCTGTCGAGGAGGAACGGGGTGAGAATCCCGTCCGCAGGCGTCACATCGCCGCTGAGGCTGAAATTCGTGCCCAGGTACAGTCCCGTCGGGGCCCCGGCGGGCGTGATCGTGTCCGTCGTTTCCCAGCTGGTGGGATTCATCTGCAGCGTGCCCGTATGCACGTCCGCAAGGGTCAGGATGTCGCCGTTGCTGAAGGTGTAGGAGAAGCCTGTGATGGCGGCGAGGGCAGCGGATGCACTCGAGAAGGAGACATCGAACCCGGGACCCGCGACCGTGCCGGGCAACGTCAGGATCAGGTCTCCCGATCCCGTTCCGGACCCGCCGTTCGAAAACGGAATCCAGTCGAAGGTTGCGAGCGTATCGGCCCGCACCGCGAGCGGGAGGACCGCAAGGAGCGCCGCCGGACCCGCAGCCCGCAGCAGCCCTCGCCGAATGTTCCGGAGGAACCCCTTCCGCTCCAACCTGCTCGCGCCCATGATCACACCTCGGAGCGTCTTGTAGGCATCAAAGAGTAGCCCGCAGGGAGCCGCGAAATACAACAGCGGCGTGAAACTTATATGAACGCCGCGCCAATTGCGGGTGTCAGCCCGCCGCCCTCGGCTTGAGGCTCGCGAGCGTCGAGCGCGCATCCTGCCAGCCCTCAAATCGCGCCGAGCCGGCCAGAGCGGCCTCGAGACTGCTTCGCGCCTGATCACGCTGCCCCGCCTCGAGCTGAGCCATGCCGAGGTGATAGCGGATGACGCGGGAATGAGGCGCGCGCTCGACCGCCTTCTGGAGCGCGGAGAGCGCCTTGGCAATCTCACCGCGCTTGAGGCAAACCCACCCTGCCGTGTCGAGAAGATCCGGGTTCTCGGAGCTCAGGAATCGAGCTGTGAGGCTCGCCGCGCGATCGAGGCTCGCGCGATCCTTCTTGTACGTGACGAGCAGCATGGCAAGGTTGTTCGCCGCGAACGGCAGCTGAGGATCGCGCTGGTAGAGCGCCTCGTAGGCGCGGATCGCATCATCGGCTCGATCCTCGCTCTCGTAGAGCGCAGCGAGCGCGCCGACCAGCGCCGGATTGCCGGGCGCCGTGTCGAGAGCCGCGCGGAGCGTCTCCTCGGCCAGGGCGGCTTGACCGTTCGCCTGGTATGCGCGAGCCAGCGCTTGCGCGAGCGGTACGGAGCGCGGCTGGTCGCGCAGCACCGCGCGCAGATCGACGATGGCGGTCGCCGGGTCGTGCCGCTGCATCGCGATATTCGCGCGCAGCAGCAGTGCCTCGTCGTCGCGCGGATCGTTTTGAAGGACCGCGGCGATGAGCCGCGCCGCTTCGTCCGTCCGCCCCTGCGTCAGATCGACGGCCGCGATGCGGTCCCGGGCGGTCAGCCCTCGCGGTTTATCGCCGGCATCCGCCATCACGTGCCGGTAGGTCGTCAGCGCCCCGTCCAGATCGCCCTCGCGCTGCTGCACCGTCCCGAGCGCCAGCCTCAGGTCGTCATCGTGTGGATCGCGCCTCAGGAAATCCTCGAGTGCACGGCCGGCGTCGGCGGCCGATCGGTATTGCAGAAGGAATTGGACGTACGCGAGCTTCGGGCCGTCGTCCGCCGGGCGGATCGCGATCACCCCGCGAAAGACGCGATCCGCATCGTCGAGCCGCTTTGTGCTCGCATAGAACAGCGCGAGCCGGTAGCGGGGCGCGAGATCCTTGGGCCGAAGCGCGACGATCCGCTCGAGCTGCGCCTCCGCGAGCTGCGGCTCGCCGAGCCTTGCGTAGAGATCGGCCAGGATGTTCCGCAGCGCGACTGAGCCGGGAACTCGAGTGAGCGCTCCTTGCACCACATCGACCGCCCGCTGCGGTTGTTTCTCGGACGTGTCGATCGAGGCGAGCAGCGCGACCGCATTCTCATCGTTCGGCGCGAGCTGGACCGCGCGCTCTGCGTCGGCGCGCGCGGCGCCCATGTCCTTCAGCGCCGCGTGAGCCATCCCTCTCACCGTCAACAATGACGCATCGGCGGGGTGCTTCACTAGAGCCGGTTGCACGAGCTTCAGCGCGCGATCCGCCGCGCCGCTCAGCACGTAGAGCGTCCCGAGGCTCGCGCGCGCCGTCACGTCGTCGGGATCCAGATCGATGGTTGACTGGTACATGCCGGCGGCCGCCCGAAAGTCGCCGAGCTGCTCGTCGACGCGGCCGATCATCACGCGTGTCTCGGCGCTGTTCGGCTCGATCTGCAGAGCGTTGCGAAACTCGATCTGGGCTTTTTGCAGATTGCCTTCCGCCAGATATCGCTCGCCGCGCTCCATGTGGCTGGCCCGGCGGGCCTGCGCACCGCCGCACCCGGTCAATGCGAGGCAGCCGCAAACCATTGCGGCTGCCAAACCTGTGCCGCATGAAATGAGCTGCATGCCGATCGGCTTGTTCTGATTTGAGGGTCGAGCCCGACTGTAGGCGAAGGACGTGACGTGCGTATGACACACGCCGTCGCGTGCGATTCGCGGTGGAGTCAAAATCCGAGCGAGCGAAAGATCCGCTCGGGAATGAGCCGGATGAGGAGCATGATGGGCCGCCAGAACGCCGGCAGATACACGACGCCGGCCCGGCGGTCCATGGCCTTGACGATACCGGCGGCGACGCGCTCCGGCTTGGCCCACATCCAGCCCTTCTCGAACGCGGCGGTCATGGGCGTATCGACGAACCCAGGCTTGAGTGTCACGACCGCGACGCCCTTTCGGGACAGCCGCTGGCGCAGCCCCGAGAGAAAGGTGGTCACGAGTGCTTTCGCGCTGCCGTACACGTAGTTGGCGCTGCGCCCGCGATCTCCGGCGACCGACGAGATGACGGCGATCGTTCCCGAGCCGCGCTGCGCCAAGCGATTCGCGAGGAGCGTGAGCAACGCTACGACGGAAAGCGCGTTGGTGTGCAGCTCCCGCAGGGTCAGCGCGACGGAATCCTCGCACGCCTTCTGATCGCTCAAAGTGCCATAGGCGATGAGCACCCGGTCGAGGCCTCCGAGGAAGCGCTCCGCGCGCTCGAGCATGCCCTCATGAGCCGTCAGGTCGTTCGCATCGAGCCGCTCGCTGCCGACACGCGGACTTCCTCGCATGGCGAGATCGGCGGCGACCGCCCCGAGCCTCTCCCCGTCGCGCGCCACGAGGTAAAGGGGATCGCCACGCGCGGCAAGCCGTCTCGCGGTCGCCTCCGCGATGGCCGACGTGGCGCCGATGACGAGCGTTCCGCTCAAGCGCTCTCGGAGTCCCGCCCGCACCCGGTGACCCGCCGCCAGAAGCTCGACGAGCAACCGGGATCGATATACCGGGCGAACTGCGGCCATTGCGGGTAGCCGCTGCGGAAGAGCTCGCCGGGCATGCGGCCGTCTTTGGCCGGATAAAGCCGTCCGCCCGCCGCGCCCACCACTTCGTCCAGCTCGCGGAACAACCGCTCGACGAACGGTCCCTTGTTGGGGAAGTCGAGAGCGACCGTCACCCCCTCCCGAGGGAAGGACAGCATGCCGGGAGAGCTCAACGCTCCAAACCGCTTGAGCACGGCGAGAAACGAGCCGAGTCCGCTGCGCGCCACCGTCTCGAGCAGCCGCGCGGTGACCTCGGGGCCGCTCCGGCCCGGAAGAACGCATTGATATTGATAGAAGCCCCGCGGACCGTAGAGCCGATTCCAGTGGCGAATCCGGTCGAGGGGGAAGAAGAACGGCCGGAAATCCGTGACGTCGCGCGTGTGCGCCGCCCGCCTTCGATAAAAATGCAGCGTATTGAAAAGCCGCAGCGTCGCCGCGTTGACGAGCGACACCGGGCTCATCAGCGGCACGGAAATGCCGCGCGCACCGGATCGGCGGCGCGAGGCGCTCTCGATGTGGTTCGCGCGTTGCAGCAGTCCGCGGCCGAGCCGTCTGCCGCGCGCGAGGCAATCGATCCACGACACGGTGTACTCGAACTGCCGGTCCGACTCGTCGCAGAGAGCGAAGAACCGGTCGAGACTCGCGAACCGGACCGTCTCGACATCCATCGAAGGACCCGGCACGCGGCGCAGCTGGAGCTCGGCCCACGTGATGGCGCCCGTCAGGCCGAGCCCGCCCACCGTCGCCGCAAACCACTCTGAATTCTCAACCGGCGAGCACAACCATCGCTCGCCGCTCGAACGTAGAAGCTCGAGCCGGCGCACGTGTCCACCGAAGGTCCCGGTGCGGTGATGGTTCTTGCCGTGCACGTCATTGGCGATGGCGCCGCCCACCGTCACATAGGCCGTGCCCGGAACAACGGGCAGGAACCACCCGCAGGGCAGCGCGAAGCGAAGAACGTCGGCAAGCAACACGCCCGCCTCACAGGCGAGCACACCATTGTCCCGATCGAACCGGATGAACCGATCGAGCGAGCGCGTCTGCAGGAGCGCGCCGCCGGCGTTGAGACAGCTGTCGCCGTAGCTGCGTCCATTTCCGAAGGGCAGCACGGTCGAGCCGGGCAAGACCTGCGGGAACCGATCGAACCGGCTTCTCAAGCGATAGAGCGCGTGCTCGGCGCGAATGACGTTCCCCCAGGATGAGACGACGTGCGAGCCCATGCCGTTACGTCGCGATGAGCAGTGTGACCGCCGCAACGGCGCCAAGCGCGAGACTCACCCGGTCCCGCAGCGCATAGAGGATCGGATCGTGGTGCATCCCGCCGCGGTGCGCGGTCATCCACACGCGGCTGATCCAGTAGAGCATGAGCACGCAGAGCATCCAGATGGCCTTCGGATGACGGTAGAGCGCGGCGACCTCCGGAGAGTTGATATAGAGCGCAAGGACCAGGACGCTGAGGTAACCGGCAGCGGTACCGAAGCTCTGCAGAACGGCCAGGTCCTCCACCCGATAACCGCGGCCCGCCGCACGCAGTCGTTGCTGCCGGCGAAGCGCGTCGAGCTCCGCATAGCGCTTGACGAGCGCAAGGCTCAGGAACAGGAAGACGGAGAACAGCAGCAGCCAGAACGACAGGGCGATACGGACCGCGACGGCGCCGGCAATGATGCGAAGCGTGTACAGCCCCGCAAGCGCGACTGCATCGATGACCAGGATTCGCTTGAGCCTGAGGGAGTATCCGACGGTGAGCGCGAAATAGGCGCCGAGAGCGAGCTGGAATTTGAGCGGCAGGAATGCCGAGATCAGCGCCGCGGCGAGGAGCAGCACGGGAGCGACGATGAAACCCGCCGCCAGGGAGAGATCTCCCGCCGCGAACGGGCGTCCCGATTTGCGGGGATGGGCGCGGTCCGCTTCCACATCGAGCAGGTCGTTGATCAGATAAACCGAGGATGCGCAGAAGCAGAACGCCACGACGGCGAGCAGACCTGTCGCGAGCCTGGACGGATCGCCGAGCCGGTGGGCGGTCAGCAACGGCACCAGGACGAGCAGGTTCTTGACCCACTGGTAGGGCCGGATGGCACGCAGGAACGAGCGTACGGGGTGGAACGGCGTCGCAAACGTTTGCAGCACCGGCACATGGGCCTCGACCTGCCGCGCGAGCGAGCGGCTCGCCGTCACGACGACGGCACTTCGGGCGCTTCGCCAGACCGCGAGATCGCGCTCCCCGTTGCCGCAATAATCGAAGGCTTCGCGTCCGAAGCGCGCGACCAGCGCTTGCCGCTTGCGCTCGCCGGCGAGATTGAGCCGCGCGTTGCTTGCCAGTACGCCGGTGAACAGTCCGAGATGCCGCGCGACGGCGTCCGCGAGCCTCGCATCGGCCGCCGTGCAGAGCCACACTTGCCGGCCTCGACGCCGCTCGCTCTCGAGCCATTCGATCACTTCGCGGTTGTAGGGCAGCAGCGCCGGATTGATCTTCACTCGGGCGGCAATTGCCGACTTGAGCGCGGCCTTGCCGCGGAAGAGCCAGAACGGCAAGTACAGCAGATAGAGCGGGTTGAGCTTGAGGAGCAGCAGCAGCGACTCGAGCAGCAGATCGCTGCGGATGAGCGTGCCGTCGAGGTCGACACACAGCGGCGGCTGGAGCGCCTGCTCGGCTACCGCCATGGCGCCACCGCCGGCATCGTTCGCGGACGCAAGCTCAACACCGCCGCCCAGCCGAGGCCGACGGCGAGCCAAAGTGTGGCGAGCCGGCAGAGCAGCGTCGCAGAGAGCGCCTGCGCGACCGCAAATCCATGCGCTGCGAGCAGCGCGGTCATCACCGCTTCCGTGCTCCCGAGGCCCCCTGGGATCAGGGACAATCCACCGAGGAGAACGGCTACGCCATAAATGCCGAGCGCCGCGGCAGGGCTCAAATGCGCGGCCGGAAAGGCCCGGCTGATGACATTGAGCCCGAGGCCCTCGAGTCCCCACGCGGCGAGTCCCGTGAGGAAGCCCAGCGCGAGTGCCGAGGGATGCAGGAGCATCCGGGCTGCGCAAAGCGAGGAGGCTCCGCTCGCGAGAGCGCGCCGCAGCCACTCGGGCAAGCGTGCCGCGCCGCGCAGCGCGGCCGCGATCGCGCTCCACGGCAGCCATGCGAGCGCCGCCAGCACCGAAGCGGCCAGCACGGCGGCCGCGAACGTCGCGCTGCGATATGGCGCGGAGGCGGACACCGCGACGAGCAGCACGGCGAGAACGATCATCGCCAGAACGTCCATCAGGCGCTCGGTCAAGAAGGCCGCCGCAACATCCGACAACGGCACTCCGAGCCGCTCGTAATAGCGCGCCCGGGCCATCTCCCCGACCTTTCCGGGAGACACCGTATAGGCAAACCCGGCCACGTAGGTCAGCGCCGCGAAGCGAAGCGGCAAGCGATGGCCGAGCCGCGTCAAGTACGCGCGCCAGCGAACGATCCGCAGGGCGTAATTGCCGAGCGAGAGAACTGCGGCGAGAACGAGGAAACCCCCCGCCTGCAGGAGTGCCGACCGCGTGAGGAGCGCAACGTCGTGCTGCAGCGCGTAGGCCGCCACGCACGCAAACGCGATCGCGAGCAAAATCCCCGCCGTGCGGGAGATCTGGCGCATCGGGTGACTTCCGGGCCGGCGAGAGCCGGCTTCTCGATCTAGATGAGCTCGAGCGAGCGTAACCCCGAATGCTTACGATGCTGTGACACCGAGGTCGAGCGGGCGCCGCCCGACGACGCGCGCGGGATTCCCCGCGACGATGAGCATCGGCTCGACGTCCTTCACGACCACGGCCCGCGCGCCGACGATCGCCCCGGTCTTGACGACGACGCCCGGACCAATGAAGGCCTCCGTACCGATCCATGCGCCGTCCTCCAGAGTGACGGGCGGCTTGAGCAGCGGCAGCGTGGGGTCGGAGAAATCGTGGGTGCCGGCGCAAACGTGTGCGCGGTAAGAGAGCGTGACCTTCTCTCCGATCGTGACCTTGCCGAGGCTGTAGACAAGAACATCCTCGCCAAGAGCCGACCAGTCGCCAATCTTCACGTTCCACGGCATGTAGAGATGCGTCGAGGGATAGACGTGCACGTGCTCGCCGATGCGGGCGCCGAAGAGGCGCAGCACGGCGCGGCGGAAGGCGAAGCAGGGTCGGGGACTCAGGCGGAGCAGCCACCGGCCCGCGGCCCACGCGATGCGCCGCAGCTGCTCGAGCGGGCCGTACTTGCGCGCGGCGCGGTTGGCGCGGAAATCGATGTTTGGAGCTTCGATCGAACCCCTCATGCCCGCAGCCTCAGTCTCGGCACGCGACATCGGACCTCAAACCGGCAGGCCACGCCGCCGGCGCTCGAGCTCTACGCCTTTGCAGGCGATCAGGTATTCATAGATCGCTTGCAGGGTCGCATAGGTGAGTCCGGCGCGGCCGTCGAGAAAGCCGCGCCGCCACCCGTAGTAATACGCGAACTTGACGAGCGGACGCCCGGGCAGACGGAAAAACATGTCCTTGAGCGCACGCCGTCGCACGCTCGGATCGCCCGCGAATAAAGCCGTGAGGGGCGGGGCGCTCTCGCGGGCCTTCGCCGCTTCTACGGCTTCGAAGTCGGAGTAGCGGTTGTGGCGGGCGATCCAGTGCGACACGCCGTGACTGAAGGGATAGTGCAGGATGTGGCCGCGGAGCTCGCCGACAGGGCCGTCCACGATCGCGACGGGGTTGACGAGCCGCTCGTAGCGAATGCGCGGGGGCCGGAACAGCCGCACGAGCCAGGTGGGATAGAGCTGCGCATGCTTGAGCCATCTGCCCATGAAGAAATCCTTGCGTCTCATCCGAAAGGCGGACTCGGGGGCACCGGCGGCGGCGCGCTGCAACACCTCGTCCCGAAGATCGGGCGAACAGCGTTCGTCGGCGTCGAGATAAAGCACCCAGGGATGGCGGAAACCGATACGCGAGACCGCCCAATTCTGGTGGGACGCCCAGTTGTCGAACTCCCGCGCGACGATCCTCGCGCCCCTGGCGGCCGCGGTGGATCGCGTCCGGTCGGTGCTGCCGGAATCGAGAACGACGATGTCCTCGCACCAAGCGAGCGAGTCGAGACATTCCCCGATGTTGATCTCCTCGTTGAGGGTCAGAACAAGTGCCGACACGCCCACTGGCGGACCACCCCGCGTCACCAAATCGTCGCATTCACCACCTACGATGAGAAGGTTTACAAAGAAGAGTGTCAAACGAGTGACACAGGACACCCATTCCGCTCGACGGGGCGCGCCGGTCGCGGCATACGCGCTGCTCGCCGTTGCGGCGACGGCCGCCGTCGCGCCGTTCGCGTCCGTCCTGGGCAGGCTCTACAGCACCTGGATCCTGCAGCCCGAGTACAGCCACGGAATCGTCATTCCGCTGCTTTCCATCTTCCTCATCTGGAGCCGGCGGCACGAGCTCCGCGGTCTGCCGTTCACCGGCTCCTGGATCGGGATTCCGCTCATCGCAGCGGGCCTTCTCCTGCGCTACGTGGGCGTGTCCACGACCATGCAGACGATCGAGCACTATGCCTTCCTGCTGGTGCTCTATGGCCTGGTGCTCGCGCTCACCGGCCCGGCGATCTTCCGCCGCCTGTGGATGCCGCTCCTGATCCTCATCTTCGCGATCCCGCTGCCGAGCTTCTTCGGAAACCAGCTGTCGGTCGACCTGCAGCTGCTGTCATCGCAGATCGGGGTCGCGGCCATGCGGGCGACCGGGGTCAGCGTACTGCTCGAGGGCAATGTGATCGATCTCGGCAACTATCAGCTCGAGGTGGCGCAGGCCTGCAGCGGACTTCGCTACCTCTTCCCGCTGATGACGCTGGCCTTCATCGTGGCTTACCTGTTCCGCGGGCCGTGGTGGAAGCGCGCCGTGATCTTTCTATCGAGCCTGCCGATCACGGTCCTCATGAACAGCCTGCGAATCGCCTTCATCGGGGTCACCGTCGATCGTTGGGGCCCCGACATGGCGCAAGGCGCCCTGCACCAGTTCGAGGGCTGGCTCGTGTTCATGCTGAGCACGGCGGCCGTCGTCCTGCTCGCCTTCGTGCTGGCGCGCGCCGGGCGCGCGCGCGTCGAGTGGAGCGATGCCTTCAATCTCGGCGGCACGTCCGTCCGAGGCCGAGGCGAACCCGCGAGCTCCGGCGCCGAAGCGCCCACGAAGGCGCTTTCGCTGCGCAATCTCCCGAGAACGTTCATCGCGGCGTCCGTTCTGCTGCTCGCCGGCGATCTGGCGGGCGCGGCGACGCCTTCGCCGCACGTTACGGCCCCGACCCGGGCGGCCTTCGATGAGTTTCCCGCCCGCATCGGCCAGTGGGTGGGCCGCCGGGAAGCGCTCGATTCCATCTATCTGAGTGCACTCAAGCTGGACGATTACGTGCTCGCGGATTACCGGGAGCCCGGCGGAGCTCCCGTCAACTTCTACTCGGCCTACTACCGCACCCAGGGCACCAGCCGGGCGATTCATTCGCCGCACGACTGCATCCCGGGCGGAGGATGGGAGATCGTGAAGCTCGAGAAGCGAGCGGTTCCGGGACCGGGCGGCTCGTCGTTCCTCGCCAACCGCGCCGTCATCCAGCTGGGGTCCAACCGCGAGGTCGTCTACTACTGGTTCCAGGAACGCGGCCGGCGTCTCACGAACGAGTATGTCGTGAGGTGGTATCTGCTGTGGGATGCGCTGACGCGCCACAGGACCGACGGGGCTCTCGTCCGGTACGCCGCCGCGCTGTCGCCGGGCGAGTCTCCATCGAAGGTCGACTCGAGAATCCTCGAGCTCGCGAAACTCATCGACCCGCAGCTCGGCCGCTTCATCCCGAACTGAAGGCCTCGAGCGCGCGGGGGAGCCCGTCGTGACCGCCATCGCGTTCAAGGTCATCGTTGCAGCCGCTTGCGGAGTCCTCGGAGCCTGGCTGCTGCGCAGGCCGATCTTCGATCGGCTGTCCGACCGAGCGTTCCTGCGGCGAGCGGTCGCCTTGCAGCTCGCGCTCGGCCTCGGTGGGTTCATGGCGCTCTACGGAATCGGAAACGAGCAAGTGATCTCCGACGTCCCGAGCTACTATCTACCGGCGGCCCGCGCAGCACTTCAAGGCAGCGTGCCGCTGCGAGACTTTCCCTCGAGCTACGCTCCGCTCTTCCCATATGTCGGCGCGGCGCTCGTCACGGTCTGGAACAGCGGCAAGGTCTTCGCGCTCTTTGCGATCCTGATGAACGCGCTGGCGCTCGCATGGTGGCACGCCGCGGCACTCGCGTGTTTCGGGCGGCATATCGCTCGGCAGGCTTCCCTCCTCTACGCCACGAGCGGCCATCTCCTCATCCAGTCGCTGCTTGGGACCAATCAAATTTGGATCGCGGCGCTCCTCGCCGGCAGCGCCTTGCTGCTCGTGCGCCGCCGCGATGTGGCCTCCGGGCTCATGCAGGCGCTCGCGATCTGCACGACCAAGTTTCTGGCCGTTCTTTTTTGGCCCATGCTCGCGATTTGCAGCTCACGCCGCTTGCGGTGGATCGGTGCAGCCGTACTCGCAGGCACGGCCGTGTACGTGGCATTCGGAACGGCGGGCGCGAATCTGCTGTATCCGATCCGTTCCCAAAGCGAGCTCATCAGCTCGGGCAATCTGCCCTACCTCCTCGATCCCGTGCTGAGCCGGATCGGCGCGCAGAATCGATCGATCATCGGCGCCACCCTCGCCGTGCTCGCGGCGGTCACGGCATGGATCTACGCACGATCCCGGAATCTGCCGGACAGGGAGCGCTCGCCGCTTCTCATGACGGGCCTCGCGCTGACGGGCTTCGTGTTCTTGCTCGTCAGCAAGAAGAGCTACACGTCCTATGCCGTTTTCTTCATGTACCCCGCGATCGCAGCGCTTCTCTTCAGGGTCTCCAGCGCCGCGGTATGCGCCGGGTTCCTGCTCGTGTTCAACATGCTGCTGGTGGCCGAGCCGAGCCTGTGGTTTCATCTCGGGGGCAATGGGCGGCGCCTGAGCGAGTGGCTGCGTACCGCGAGCCCAGGTCTCGTCGGCGGCTTCGTCATCGTTGACCTCGCGCTCGTCGCCTGTTACGGCTACCTCGCGGCCGTGAGCGCCGCTTGCGTGCGGCGCATCGCGGCCGGAGCAATCTCCTCGAGGAGCCCGACCCAGTCCGCCACGGCGCGCTCGGTCGTGTAGCGTTCCACGGCAAGCTGGCGCGCCCTGATCCCCATCACCTCGAGGC
>JASHTA010000113.1 GCA_030040795.1 Gammaproteobacteria bacterium
CACATCGCTCGCCAGATAGGAATACATCTCCTCGAGCGACCACGACCCCATCGGCGGGACGGGATGCTGCGGATCGGGAAGCCCGGCCGGGGCAACCAGCACGAGCTTGCGGATTCGATGGCTGTGCGCGACCGCGAACTCCGCGGCCATCCAGCCGCCGAGCGAGAAGCCGACGAGGTCGAACTGCACCAGATTGAGCTGATCGAACAGGTCGAGATAGTGCAGCAGATACTCGCCCATCGAGTCCATCCGGGGCTCGTCGCCGGACTCACCCCATCCGGGATGAAAGGGCGCGATGACCTTGAACCGCTCGGTCCACGGGCGAGCAAAATCGATGCCGTGCCAGGCGCCGGCGCCGTGCCAGTACACGACCGGTCGGCCCTGTCCGCCCACGTGAACGACGGTCTTCACACCGTTGACCGAGTACTCGTGGCGCTTGAATCCCTTCGGGGGCCTCTCGCCCCGATGGTCCAGTGTCGCCATGTTTCGCTCCCCTCGCGTGACCGGCTGCCGCCGCGCGTGCCGTCCAGCTTCTCAGCCGGCCGGCTCGGCGTCCAGCCTCACCGCGATGCCCTCTAGAGCGCGGGTGGGAGCGGGGTACCGCTGCATCACCACTGGGTCGTGCCCGGGGATGATGTACCGCGGCTCGGACGCGAGCTCGCGCAATCTTTGCCAGCCGTCCACCATCTGCGTGATGTCCGCGACGACCGGAAAGGGCCGCTCCGCATCCATGTTGGCCGCGTAATGGCTTGCATCCGAGGCGAGCACGAGCCACCCGAGGCGCGTCCAGACCCGAACGACCTGCAGTCCCTTCGTGTGGCCGCCCACGAGATGCACGGTGAGCCCGGGGGCGATCTGCGCGTCGCCGTCGTGAAAGCGCACGCGCCCCCCGTAGACGTTGCGCACCATGCCGACGACCTCGTCGAGCTCGTAGGCGGCGGCGAAGAACTCCGTCGCCATGTAGCGGCCTGTCGCGTACGCGAGCTCGCGGTCCTGCAGGTGAAAGCGGGCGCGGGGGAACAGGTCGAAGTTCCCCACATGATCGTAATGAAGATGCGTGAGGATCACGTCCTGCACGCTCGCCGCGTCCACATCGAGCAGCCGCAGGCCCTCGACCGGCGATCGCAGAAACTGCCGGCGCCTGCGCCGCGCCGCAGCCTCGTTAAAGCCGGTGTCGATCACCACGGCCTGCGAGGCTCTGCGCGCGAGCCAAACGAAGTAGTCCATCCGCGCCGCGCTCTCGTGCGGATCGCCGCCGATGAAATTCTCGGCGGGCCGCCGCTCGACGGTCGCGTAGCGAATGGCGTAGACCTCGAACGGCACGGTCTCGGTCATGGCGCCCGAGTATGGTGTCGCGGTGGACCTGAGTCAAAACGGGAGGCGGCGGGGCTACAATTGCCCGATGAGCGGGATTCGCTGGACACACGTGAGCTACGCGCAGCGGCTGCGCTTCGGGTGCGGTGCGATCGACGACGCGGGCCGCGAGGCCAGGGACTTCGGTGCCCGGCGGATGATGCTCGTCACCTCGCGGCGAGGCCGAGAATCGGCGGCTGGCCGACGGCTCCTCCAGAGCCTCGGTGCGATGTTGGCATCGGTGTTCGATGGAGCGCGGCCCCACGTCCCGGACAGCGTCGTCCACAATGCGTTGCGACAGGTCCGCGACGAGCGCATCGATGCCATCGTCAGCTTCGGCGGGGGAGCCTGCTCGGATCTCGGCAAGGCGGTGTGCTACGCCGTGGAGCAGGAGCGGGGCGGGCTCGGGAAGACCTGCTTCGAGCGGCCGGCCATTCCGCACATGTCCGTACCGACGACTTATTCCGGCGCGGAGCTCACGCCATTTTTCGGCGTCACCGACGAGGCGGCGCGCCGAAAATCCGGAGCGGGTGGACCGACCATCGCACCCGCGGCCGTGATCTACGATCCGGAGGCGACGCTCGATCTACCGCCGCGCGCGAGCGCCGAGACGGGCATGAATGCGCTCGCGCACTGCGTCGAGGTGATCTGGTCGCCCGCGCGCACGGTCGAGGCGGAGGCGCTCGCGCTTGCGGGAGCGGCACAGATTCAGCGGTGGCTGCCTCGCGTTGTCGAGCACCCGGGCGATATCGAGGCACGAACGGCGATGCTCGGGGCGGCCCTGCTCGCCGGCCGCTGCCTGCAGAACGCCTCCATGGGCGTGCATCACGGGCTCGCGCAGTTGGTCGGCGGTCACACGGGGATTGCCCACGGTCTCGCCAACGCCGTGATCCTGGCGCACGCCACGCGATTCAATGCGGATGCGGTGCCCGACGCCATGATGCGCCTTGCCGCCGCTTTCGGGCGCGAGGATGGCGATGCGGCGCGCGCCATCGACGAGCTACGGGGCCGCGTGGGTCTGCCCGCGCGGCTGTCTCAGTGCGGTGTGAGCGCCGAGGACATCGAGGCCGTCGCGAAGCTGAGCTCCTCCAACGCGACCATCGCGAAGAACCCCAAGCCCGTGAGTGAGGCCGACGCGCGCGCCATTCTGCGCGCCGCTTTCTGATTCGCAGCGCCGGGTACAGCGGCCAGCGTGGCCCGGCCATGTGAATGCGGGCGACGCTTCGGGTCGGCGTCGGCGCTTCAGATCGGCGCCTCAGGCCGCCGTTTCAGGCTGCTGTTTCAGGCTGCTGTTTCAGGCCGCCGCGGCGCGCCCGCCGGCGAGCGGGGCAATGTCGATCACCGCGACCGTGCATCCCACGGCGAAGATCGGGATCGGCGCGTAGAACCACAGCTCTCCCCGGCTGCCCTCCGTGCAGCCCGCGAGCGCGATGAACGTACGGATCTCAAGACCCCCTTGCCCGGCTTCGCGATACGTGGCCTCATCCGTGTAGGCGAGCAGCTCCGCGCGGCGGTTGTTCAGGAATTTGTCGAGGAAGGCACGGTCCCACGGCTCGTTGATCTTTCCGGAGTCGGGCGTTGCGGGCCAGTGCGAGATCCCTCCTGTCGCGATGACTGCAATGCGCTCCGGCGCCCGGTCGCAGGCCTGGCGCAAGGCGCGGCCGAAGGCCCAGCAGCGCTCGAGCGGAATGAGCGGCGGTCCCTGGCAGTTGATGTTCACGGGGATGATGGGCAGGGTGTATTGCGGCGTGAGGAAGTGGAGCGGGACCATGATGCCGTGGTCGAACTTCCACTCCTGGGCGTAAGCGAGGTCCACCTCGTGCATCATCTCGGTGATGAGGCGCTGCGAGAGGTCCGGCGCTCCCGGGATCCTGCCGCGCTCGATGCGCAGCCATTCCTCATCCTCGATCGGGCCTTCGTACGACTCCCCCATGCCGACGCAGAGCGAAGGCATGTTGTTCATGAAGAAATTGGCGAAGTGCTCGGCGGCAATCACGACGAGCGCGTCGGGGCGCGCCGCCTCGAGCGCGAGGCGCATGCGATCGAGGTTGGCGTAGAACCGGTCGCGCACGGCGGGATCCGCGCGGTGCGCCCGCCCGGTGATTCCGGGCGCGTGGCTGCAGGCTCCGGCGAATACGAGGCTCATGGGCTCCCGCCCGCTCTTTTGTAAAGTCCTGTCCGGACCGGACCGTAGCGCTGCTCGCCCTGGCGCATGGCCTCGATATAGGCGTCCCATTCGTATCCGCGGAGCGCCGCATAGTGCATGAGCAGCTGCCCGTTCACGCCCATGACATAGAGCAATCCGATATCGGGATCGCGAATGGCGCGCAGCTCCTCCGCGGTCAGCTCGAAGCCCGCGAGCAGGGCGTCGAAGTTCTCCTCGTACTGCTTGCGCACGGAGGGGTCCCTGTTCAACTGATAGATCAGCTTCTGGACGTGATAGAGGCTCATGGTCTGCGCGCCTGCGTTGCGGCGTGTCGCGTGTCGGCGCGGCGAGTGGCACGGCGGGCGGCGCGGCGCGGGCTCCCCCGCCGGATGGGCGGCCGAGCGATGCAGTCCTCGAGCAGCTCCAGCAGCTCGAGCAGCTGGCGCAGGCGCTCGGAGCCGAAGCGCGCCTCGATGGTACGGTAGACCTTCTCCGACTCGGGCGCGTGGGCAGCGATGAGGTCGAGGCCGCCGCGAGTCACCGCGACGACTGCGCGGCGCATGTCCGAGGCCACCGAGCGCCTCGCGACGAGGCCGCGAGCTTCGAGATCCGGCAGGATGCGTGACAGGCTGGGCGGACGCAGGCAGGTTTGCGAGGCGAGCTCGGTGATCTCGAGGCCCGGATGCCCGGCAAGCGCACGCAGGACTCGCCACTGCTGCTCGGTCACGCCGTGACCACGCAGTCCGGGCCGGAACCGGCGCATGACGGACTCGCGGGCGCGAAGCAGTGCCATCGGCAGCGAGCTCGAGAAGGCGCGGATCGGGGGCTGCGTGCGCACGCGGCGCTCAGCTGATGCGGAAGCCATGGCAGATTCAGGGCGCATCGATTCAGGGCGCATCGTCTGCCACGGGGTTGCGCAGCGTGCCCACGCGGGATACCTGCACCTCGACGATATCCCCCGGGCGCAGGTATCGCGGCGGAGAGAAGCGCGCGCCCGCGCCGCTCGGCGTGCCGGAGAAGATCACATCCCCCGGCTCGAGGGTGCAGAACCGCGAGAGATAGGCGATGAGATACGGTATGGAGAAAAGCATGCGATCGCTCGTGTCGTCCTGGCGCAGCTCGCCGTTGACGTGCGTGGTCACGCGCAGCGGCGCGGTGCCGACTTCGTCCGAAGTTGCAACCCACGGGCCGATGGATCCGGAGCGGTCGAAGTTCTTGCCCTGCGTCACGTTGAACTTCGCGTGGCGCAGCCAGTCTCGCACCGAGCCTTCATTTCCGCGGGTATAGCCGAACACGTGCGCGAGCGCCTGCGCCTCCGCGATCCTGCGGCCGCCGCGGCCGATCACCACGACGATCTCCCCTTCATAATCCAGCTGCTCGGACTCTCGCGGCCGCACGATCGGCTCCCCGTGGGCGCAGAGCGAGGTGTGCGTGCGCATGAAGACGCTCGGGTACTTCGGCCGCTCGCTGCCGTCCTTGTATTCCTCGTTGCGGTCGGGATAGTTGATCCCGATGCAGAAATACCGCGTGCGGCCGGTTGGGCTCAGGATCTGCACCTCATCGAGCGCGTAGTCGGCGGCGCCAGGGTGCGCAAGCACACGGCTGGGCGCAGGCGCATCGCACGATGCGGCCGCCCCGCCGGGTGGCTGCCCATGAGCGTCAGAGCGAATGAACGAGGTGAGGTCCATCGCGCCGGCGCGGAGCCTCGCGCCGAGATCCACGACGCCGCCGTCCACCAGCGCGCCGAAGGATCGATGGTTGCCGACCGCGAAGTTGAGCAGCTTCACGCCCGCTGTCCTTGCCCGGCGGACGTGCCCCGCTCGAGCAGTTGCGCACGCTCGAGGACTCCATCGAGGCGCCGCTCGAGATCCGCGGTGGCCGGCACCATGGGCAGGCGATGCTCGTTCGCCTCGAGAAGCCCGAGACGCCTCATCATGTACTTGATCGGGATGGGGTTGGTGTCGAAGAACACGGCCTGATTGAGCTCGAACAGCCGGTGGTGCAGCGCTCGCGCTCGCGCGAGGTCGTTGCTCCATACCGCCTCGCAGAGATCGGCCAGGATCCGCGGCTGCAGGTTACCGACGGCGTTCATGAGGCCGCAGGCGCCGACCGCCATCATCGGGAAGCTCAAATCCTCGAGGCCGACGAAGACTTTGAATCCGGAGCCGAGCCGCGCGAGGCATTCGGAGACGAGAGCGAGATCGTTGACGGCATGCTTCATGCCGACGAAGGTCGGCGAGCGCTCGCTCAGCTCCTTCAGTGTCTCGATCGTGACGTTCACCGCTGCGCGGCCGGGGATGTGATAGACCATCCACGGCAGCGCCGAGATCGAGGCAAGCTCGAGGTAGTACGCGACGAGGCCGCGCTGAGGCGGCCTGATGAAGTAGGGCGTCACGATGAGCAGCGCGTCGGCACCCGCGCGCGCCGCGTGCTCGGTGAGGCGCTTGCTGTCCGCAAGCGACTGTGTGCCGGTCGCCGCGACGACCGGCACACGCTTGGCCGCGACCTGGATGGCGACATCGACGAGCCGATTACGCTCCTCCACGCTGAGCGTGGAGGGCTCCGCTGTCGTTCCGTTGACGAGAATCCCATGGGTGCCGTTCTCGATCTGGAACGACACGAGCTTCGCATAGGCGTCGTAGTCCACCTCGCCGTTGCGAAACGGCGTAACGAGCGGCGGCATCGAGCCTTTCAAGCGGTCCGCGCGGTCGGTCATGCTCGCACCCGCCATCAGCCGCCGAGCCTCGGTACGCGATGCGTACCGTGCGCGAGGCAGATGTTCTTCGTCTCCATGTAGAAGTCGAAACTGTAGTCCCCGCCGTCGCGCCCGATTCCGCTCGCCTTTGTTCCTCCGAATGGCGTGGGCAGGTGGCGGTTGTTCTCGGAATTCACCCAGACCATCCCCGCCTCGACGCCGTGCGCCATGCGCAGGGCGCGACCGACGCTTTCCGTCCAGATGTAGGCCGTGAGGCCATAGCGTACGTCGTTCGCGATACGCAGCGCCTCCGCCTCATCTTCGAATGGCACGACGGTGAGCACCGGACCGAAGATCTCCTCCTGCGCGACGCGCTGGGCGCTCCTCGCACCGGTAAGAAGCGTCGGCTCCACATAGTGGCCTGCGAGCCCCGCGACACGCTTTCCGCCGCAGCGGATCTCGATGCCTTCGTCCCGGGCGACCTGAAAATAGCTCAGCACCTTCTCCAGATGGCGGGCGTGGATGAGAGGCCCGAGCTCCGTGGCGGGGTCGAGCGGATGTCCCACCTTCAGGCGCTCGATGCGCTCGGCGAC
>JASHTA010000010.1 GCA_030040795.1 Gammaproteobacteria bacterium
GAGTGCGGCGCTGCCTCCGGATCGCCCTCCCTCGGAGGTCTATCAGTCGCTGCCGGGTGTGTACTTCCCACCGTATCACTACGGCAATCCGGTTGCCGATGCAATTCCGTCCGTCGAGCAGGACGTGCAGGGTCCGGCCGATCTGCCCGCGGATCTGCTCTCGTTGCAGGCGAGCGCCAACTCCCTCGCGCACCGAGTCGAGCGGCTCGCGGATCAGGTCCAGATCGAGAAGATCCAGCGGGCGTACGGATATTACGTGGACAAGGCGCAGTGGCCGGACGTGGCGAAGCTCTTCGCCGCGGAGGGCACTTACGAGATCGGCGGTCGAGGAATCTTCATCGGCCCCAAGCGGGTGCTGGAGTACCTGGTCACGGGTCTCGGGCCGATCGGCATGTCCACTCGCGCGGGACAGGTCCTCAATCATCAGCAGTTCCAGGGCATCGTCGATGTGGCGCCCGACGGCAAGACCGCCAAGGGCCGCTGGACGGCCTTCATCATGGGAGGCAGCGCCGGTGGGAGCGGGATCTGGGGTGACGCCCTCTACGAGAACACGTACGTGAAGGAGGGTGGGGTCTGGAAGTTCAAGACCGTACGTGCGGCGTTCAACATGTATGCGCCCTACAAGGGAGGATGGAAGGACGGTGCCGTGCCCAACACGCGGCCTGACAGCTTCGCGCCGCCGCCGGATCTACCTCCCTCGCACGTGTATCTCACGTATCCGAGCTTCTACGTGCTCCCGTTCCACTACGTCAACCCGGTGACCGGCGAGCCGGCGCCGCCGCCGAATCCGGCGGCGGGTGGCGTTGCTCCGATGAGCCTCTATGCGCCAAGGTAGGCAAGTCTTGGTTGCGGTAGCAGCAGCCCTCGGCGCGCTTGCGCTGATGCCCCGTCCGGCCGCTGCGCAGGCCTACGGCGAGCGCAGCGCCGTCCCGGAGCGCCATTGCGATCGGACCTGCCTCATCGGCTTCGCCAAACAGTACATGGACGCGCTCGTCCACCACGATCCGTCCCGCGTTCCCCTCTCGAGCCACGTGAAGTTCACCGAGAACGACGTGGTGATCCCGATCGGCAGCGGGCTCTGGGGCTCGATCTCCTCGGCCTCATCCGATGCGCTGCTCGCCGCCGATCCCGATACTCAGAACGTCGCCTGGTTCGGGACGGTCGAGGAGCACGGCGCGCCTGCGTACTACGCCATGCGGCTCAAGGTAAGCGATGGGCGCATCGCCGAGGTGGAGACGGTGGTCGATCGCAAGACACCGCTCCCTGCGCCCTTTGGCGATCCCGGCAAGGTGGCCCACGATCCCGCGTTTGCCGAGGTGCTGCCGCCGGGCCTGCGCCGCGAGCGCGAACGGCTGCGCGACGTCGCCAACGGCTATTTCAGCACCGTCGAGCGCAACGACGGCGACCTGCTCACGCTGTTCGATCCCGACTGCCAGAGAATGGAGAACGGCATCAGCACGACGCGCGGCCGCTACGGGTCCGCGGCGCTTGCACAGGGCTGCGAGGCGCAGTTCAAGCTCGGCGTGTTTCGCGTCAACAAGCGCGTTCGCGAGCGCCGCTTTCCGCTGATCGACGTCGAGCGTGGTGTCGTCGTCGCCACCGGGTTCTTCGACCACGACAACAGCTTCGATCACTACACGACGACCGACGGTAAGGAGCAGCACACGCTCCTGCGATGGCCGAACTCGCTGTCGCTGATGGAGGCTTTCAAAATCCGCGGCGGCAAGATCTATCGGGTCGAGGCGATCTTCACCTACGTGCCCTACTTCATGCACTCGCCGTGGGTGACCGGTGCCGGTGCCGATGCCGCCGCCGGCGCGGTGGAATCGGCAGAGACCACGCAGGAGTCGACCGCACAGGGGACGATCGCGCAGGAGCCGCCGTGCGATCGCGCCTGCCTCATCAGTCTCGCCGATCGCTACATGACCGCGCTCGTCGCCCACGACCCGTCGAGGCTGCCGTGGGCGAAGGTCGTGAGATACACCGAGAACAGCGTTCCGATGAACATCGGAGAGGGCGAGTGGAGCACGGTCACCGCCGCTTCCCCCCATCCGATCGAAGTCGCCGACCCCGCAACCGGGAATGTCGCCTGGATCGGAACCGTCGAGGAGCACGGCAATCCGGCCTACTACGGCATGCGGCTCAAGGTGCAGGACCGCAAGATCTCCGAGGTCGAGGTGGTGATGGATCCCGAGCGGGGTCCCGGAGTGCTCGGCGATCCCGCCCGGTCCCTTCGCGATCCGACGTTCGATCAACTTCTCCCATCCGGCGAGCGCGGCTCGCGCGCCAGCCTGATGGCTCGCGCGGCGAGTTTTCTCGGAACCGTCGAGGGCCGGCCGGATGACACCCTTCGCGATGCGCGCTTCTCGACCGTCGATGTCGATCGCGGCGTGGTGGTGGCGACGGCCTTCATCGATCACGCCGCGCGCTCCGCCGAGGCGCCGCCGTACCCGGAGACGCTCGGCCTCATCGAGGCGCTCAAGATCCGAGGCGGCCGTGTGTCTCGTGTCGAGACGCTCTACACCTCTTTGCCGTACGAGATGTCTTCGCCATGGGTTGAGACGTCCGCGGCGCACGAAGGACCTGCGGCGGTCGACCAAGCGCGTCTCGCGAACGCCGACGAGGATCCCGGGCAGTGGATGTCGTACGGCCGGACCTGGAGCGAACAGCGCTTCAGCCCGCTCGCACAGATCAACGATCGGAACGTGCGCCGTCTCGCTCTAGCCTGGTACGCCGACCTCAACACGTATCGCGGCGTGGACGCGACGCCCCTCGAGATCGACGGTGTTCTCTACAACGTCTCTGCGTGGGACGTGACCACCGCTTACAACGCTGCGACGGGCAAGGTGCTCTGGACCTACGATCCCAAGGTCCCTCTCGAGTGGGCACGCCTGGCCTGCTGCGGGACCGTGAGCCGCGGCCTCGCCGCGTGGAAGGGCAAGATCTACATCGCCGCACTCGATGGGCGGTTGATCGCGCTCGATGCGCGAACGGGCAAGCCGGTCTGGATCACTCAGACGCTCGAGAAGGGCCAGCCGCTGTCGGTCACGGGAGCACCGCGCATCGCAGACGGCCAAGTCGTGATCGGCAACGGCGGTGGCGACTTCGGCGCTCGCGGCTACATCTCGGCTTACGACGCGGAGACGGGCCGCCAGACGTGGAAGTTCTACATCGTTCCCGGGAATCCGGCCAAAGGTCCCGACGGCGCGGCCTCCGACTCGGTCATGCCGATGGCTGCCCGGACCTGGACGGGACAGTGGTGGAAGGTCGGAGGCGGTGGCAACGACTGGGACACCATCGTCTACGATCCGAAGCTCAACCTCGTCTACTTCGGCACGGGCAACGGCTCGCCGCATCCCGAGGCCTTCCGCAGCCCCGGCGGAGGCGACAATCTGTTCCTTTGCTCGATCGTCGCGGTCGACGCGAGCACCGGCCGGTACGTGTGGCACTACCAGGAGATTCCGGGCGAGGAGTGGGATTACGACTGCACCGCGCCGCTCCTGCTCGCCGATCTCACGATCGGTGGCCGCGTGCGGCAGGTCATCCTGCACGCGCCGAAGGACGGATTCTTCTATGTGCTCGACCGGGCGACCGGCAAGCTCATCTCGGCGCAGCCCTACGTGCCGAACACTTGGGCCTCGCGCATCGATCTGCGAACCGGAAGGCCGGTCGTCTATCCGGATGCGTACGTTGCGGTCAAGCCCCACCTGCAGACGCCGAGCGCCGGGGGCGGACACAACTGGAATCCGATGTCCTTCAGCCCGCTCACGGGCCTCGTCTACATTCCGACCATGGAGCAGTGGATGCTTGTGTCCCGCCTGCCGGAGGGGCAATTCAAATTCAAGCTGGGGCAATCGACGCTCGGCGCCGGCTACGGCAATTACCCCGAGCTGCGCAAGAAGCTCAATCGAGAGGCCGAGACACGCGACAAGGGCTACATGCTTGCCTGGGACCCAGTGCATCAGAGGGAAGCGTTCCGCATTCCCTATCCCCATCCCGGTAACGGTGGGACGCTCGTGACCGCGGGCAATCTGCTCATCGAGGGCACGATCGACAAGACGCTGGCCATCTATCGCGCCGACAACGGCCGCAAGCTCTGGGAGATGCCGGTGCAGTCGGTGCCCGTCGCCGGTCCCATGAGCTTCGCGGTGAACGGCAAGCAATACATTGGCGTCAACGCAGGGTGGAACAGCGCGATCGTGCACGGACTGACGCAGGGCGACCAACCCTTCTCCGTCGGGCCGGCGCGCCTGCTCGTTTTCACGCTCGACGTCAAAGGCGCCACGCTACCGCCTGCGCCGGCAACCGCCGCTATCCCGCCCCCGCCGGCCACCGAGGAACCGGTACGCGAGGTGCAGGCAGGAGAGGCGCTCTACAGCAGCCATTGCGCCGTGTGCCACGGGCAAAATGCCGTCGGCAGCGGACCGAAGGATTTGCGCCATCTAGGGCCTCAGGCGCACGCCGCGTTTGACGACATCGTGCTGGCGGGTACGCTGCAGAAGGCGGGGATGGCGTCCTTCAAGGGGATACTCACCCAGGCCGAGGTCGATGCGATCCATGCCTTCGTCATTGCTCGCGCACAGGAGGATTGGCAGCCCGATTTCCTGCACCCGCCGAAGCGAAAGTGAGTCTGCCACCCGCCGACGCGAAAGTGAGCGCCTATGTCTCTCACCGTCAAGCCGCTTCATCCGATCTTCGCCGCCGAGCTCATCGGCGCCGATCTGACTCAACCACCTGATGCGGAACTCGTGCGCGCCGTCGAGGACGCCATGGCCCGGTACGCGGTCACCGTCGTGCGCGATGCACGGATCTCGGACGAGGACCACATCCGCTTCAGCCGTGCCTTCGGACCGCTCGAGCTGCCGCCACACCTGGCAGGGACGAGCGCGAAGCGCCGCTTGCGCGCGGAGCTGTTCGACGCCTCCAATCTCGATGCGAACAACGAGATCATTCCCTACGATTCCGAGAAGCGCCGGCTCGCAAAAGGCGCCGAGCGTTTCCACTCCGACAGCTCGTTCAACAGCCTGCCGACCAAGTGGTCGCTGCTTCTGGGCCACATCGTCCCGCCCGAGGGCGGCGATACCCATTTCATCGATACCCGGGCGGTGTACGACGCGCTGCCGGCGGAGAGGCGCGCTCGCATCGAGCCGCTCGTCGCGATCCACGACTTCTGGCGCGGCCGCGAGCGCACTGGACTGACGGGGGTGACCGACGCAATGCGCGCATCCATGCCGGCCGTCACCCATCCTCTGGTGCGCACGATGCCCTACGGGCGCAGGTCGCTCTACATCGGCGGCCATGCGACGGGCATCGTCGGCTGGTCCGAGCCCGAGGCACTCGCATTGCTCGATGAGCTCTACGACTTTGCGACGCAGGAGCGGTTCATCTACGAGCACAAGTGGCGGCAGTGGGACCTCGTCATCTGGGACAACCGCTGCACGCTGCACCGGGCGACGCCGCTGCAGACGGACCGCTACAAGCGCGACGTGCGGCGTACGACGGTCAACGAGTACGGCCCGGAAACCTCCGCCAACGCCGCGGCCTACTGATCGCGCGAGGCCGAGCGCCGCACGGGCGGGCTCTCAGGCGAACCCGCACGCGCGGGCTCTCAGGCGAAGTAGATCGTCTTGGTCTCGAAGTACGGATCGAGCCCCTCGATTCCGCCTTCGCGTCCGAGCCCCGACTGCTTGAAGCCGCCGAACGGCATCTTCGGATCGACGATCAGGCCGTTCACGGTCACGCTGCCGGACCGCACGCGCCGCGCGACCTGATAGCCGCGCTCCTTATCCGCGGTGTACACCGCGCCGTGCAGGCCGTAGATGGTGTCGTTCGCCTTGCGGACCGCATCGTCGATGCCGTCGTAGCGGATGAAGGACACGACGGGGCCGAAGATCTCCTCCTGAGCGATGGTCATGCGGCTGTCCACGTCCGCGAACACTGTCGGCTCGACGAAGTATCCGCGATCGAGGCCCCGTGGCCGGCCTCCTCCGGTGACCAGGCGGGCACCTTCCTCGCGTCCCTTCGCGATGTACCCTTGTACCCGCTTGAGCTGTCTTTCCATGGCGAGCGGACCCATCTGCGTGTCCGCCTCGAACGGATCGCCGACTTTCGTCCCGCGGACGGCGGTGACATAGGCGTCCAGCACTTCGCGCGCCCGCGACTGCGGCACCAGCACGCGGGTGAGCGAAAAGCACACTTGGCCGGTGATCGGCATCGAGAACGGAACGAGGCTCTGCAGCACTTGGCCAATGTCGGCATCCTCGAGCACGAGGGCGGCGGACTTGCCGCCGAGCTCGAAGCTCGTCCTGGCGAGCCGCCCGGCGCACACCTCGGCAATGTGCCTGCCCGCGGCGGTGCTTCCGGTGAAGCTCACCTTGTCGATGCCGGGATGCCGGATGAGATGGTCGCCGACCTCGCGACCCGCGGGGACCAGATTGAAGACACCGGGCGGGAGCCCAGCCGCCTCGATGCACTCGGCGAGGATGTGCGCATCGAGCGGTGTCTCCGGGGCCGGCTTGGACACGATGGTGCAGCCGGCCGCGAGAGCCGGCGCGACCTTGTAACAGAGCAGGACGAGCGGCGCGTTCCAGGGCGTGATGGCGGCGACCACACCCACCGGCTCCTTGACGACGCGCACGAGCCCATTGTCATCGCGCCGGCGCTCCTCGACGATGGGGTAGGACTGGATGAGCTTGCCGTAGTACTCGAACAGCTCCGGCGCCTGCGCGACTGCGTACCGCGTGAGGCCGATGGGCGCGCCGACCTGGGCCGTCCACAGCTCGGCGAGCTGCGCGAGCCGCGCCCGCAGGGCTTCCGCGACCTTGATCAGCGCGCGGCCCCGCTCCTGCGGCGTCAGGCGCGGCCACGGACCGTTGTCGAAGGCCTCACGCGCGGCGGCGACGGCGCGGTCCACATCCCGCTCCGAGGCTTCCGGGACGGTGATCAGCACCTCTTCCGTCACCGGCGAGATCACAGAAAGCTTCCGCTCCCCGAGCGCGCGGACCCACTCTCCTCCGATGAACAGGGCTTGGGGCGACTTCATCGCCGCTTGGTCGGGGGTCCATCGCGTGCTGGCCATCTCGTTCTCCTCTCCGGCATCGGACTGCGCGCCGGCATCGAGCCGGTGCAACTCTAGACGGCCGATGCAGCCCGCGGCAAGCTGTGTCGAGTTGCGCGCCAGCGCGGGCAAGAGGAGCATCCGCTCCTTTGCCTCATTCGCCTCATTCGCCTGAAAACTCGAGAAGGATCCGCAGTGAAACGCAGCCAAGACCGCATCCTCACCACCCACGTCGGCAGCCTCCCGCGCCCGCAGGCGTTGCTCGAGCTTGCGAGCTACCGCAAAGGACCGCCCCAGGACCCCGAGGAGTACGGGCGGCGAGTGCGAGTGGCGGTCGCGGAGATCGTGAAGGAGCAGGCGCAGGTCGGTCTCGACATCATCAACGACGGGGAATTCGGCAAGGAGAGCTGGGCAAACTACATCTTGAAGCGGATCACCGGATTCGAGATCCGGCCGAACGAGCTGCGCCCGCTCGAATGGCTCGGGCGTGACGGCGAGCGGTTCGCGGAATTCATCGCCGAGGAGATGCCCCACGTGCTGACGGGCACACCGACCGAGGCCTGCGTCGCGCCGATCAAGTATCGCGACACGCGCGAGATCGACCAGGCGGTCGATAACTTGAAGAACGCCCTCAAGTCCGTTCAGGTTGCCGAAGCGTTCATGACCGCCGTCGCGCCGGCGAGTACGGCGTACGACGGCATCAACGAGTTCTACCCGACGGAGAGGGATTACGTCTTCGCCATCGCGGATGCGCTGCACGTCGAGTACGCGGCAATCCACAAGTCCGGACTCCTGGTCCAGGTCGACGACGCCGTGCTCGCGAACATGTACGACGCCCTGACCCAGAAGAGTCCGCAAAGGTATCGCGAATGGGCGGAGCTGCGCGTCGAGGCGCTGAATCGCGCGCTCGAGGGCATTCCCGAGGACCGCGTCCGCTACCACGTGTGTTTCGGCAGCTGGCATGTTCCCCACCTTTCCGACGCGCCGCTCGAGGACATCGTCGACCTCATCCTGAAGGTACGGGCCGGCGCCT
>JASHTA010000114.1 GCA_030040795.1 Gammaproteobacteria bacterium
CGAGAGGGCCGACATCCATGAAGCTGCTGCGCTACGGTCCGGCGGGTCGCGAACAGCCGGGGATCCTCGACGCCAACGGAAAGCTCCGCTCCCTCGCCGGCCGCATCGCCGATATCGGCCCGGGCGAGCTCTCGCCGCAGAGCCTGCGGTCGCTCGCCGCGGTCGATCCGGCCTCGCTGCCCCTGGTGCAGGGCAGCCCGCGGCTCGGCGTGCCGGTCGCCCGCACGCGCAAGTTCATCGCGATAGGGCTCAACTACGCGGACCACGCGGCCGAGACGCACCAGCCGCCTCCACCCGAGCCGGTGGTGTTCATGAAGGCCATTACCTGCCTGCAGGGTCCGTACGACGAGGTGATGATCCCCCGCGGCTCGCGCAAGACCGACTGGGAAGTCGAGCTCGGCGTCGTCATCGGAACCCGCGCGCAGTACGTCGAGGAGCGCGATGCGCTCGAGCACGTCGCGGGCTATGTCGTCGTGAACGATGTGTCCGAGCGGGAATTCCAGCTCGAGAGGGCGGGGACGTGGGACAAGGGCAAGGGCTGCGACACCTTCGGTCCCGTCGGGCCCTGGCTCGTCACGCGCGATGAGATCGCGGACGTGCAGGGTCTCGGGATGTGGCTCGAGGTGAACGGCGAGCGCATGCAGACCGGCAATACTCGGACGATGATCTTCGGCGTCGCGCACCTGGTGAGCTACATCAGCCGCTTCATGACGCTCGAGCCGGGTGACATCGTCACGACGGGCACGCCTCCCGGCGTTGGAGCGGCCAAGAAGCCGAAACCGATCTTTCTCAAGCCGGGCGATACCGTGCGCCTCGGGATCGATGGGCTCGGCGAGCAGCGCCAGAGCGTCGTCGCGTGGTCCGGTCCGTCCGGGCCGGCGGAAGCGGCTCGACGCTGAAGGGCGCGCGCCGTGACTGCTGGGAGCCGCCTATCGCCGACTCGGCTGCCGCGAGTACTCCGCCGAGCGACGCTGCTCGCCGCAATGGTCTGCGTGTGCGCGCCGCCGCAGGGCACGCTCGCGCAAAGCGCCCCGGCACCGACCGCGCCGCCACAGAGCGCGCCGGCCTTAGGTCTCGCGCGCTCTGCGGCTTTGGATCGGCCGTCCACCTCGCTTCCGTACTCACCGAGCCTCGATCCGAGCGCCATGGACCGCTCGGTCGACCCCTGCGAGGACCTCTACACCTACGCATGCGGGGGCTGGGAGAAGGCCAATCCCATTCCGGCGGATGAGACGAGCTGGAGTGTCTACGGCAAGCTCTCGGCCGAGGTGCATCGCTATCTGTGGGGTGTCCTCGATGAGCTGTCGCGGCCCTCGATCACGCGCACGCCCGACCAGCAGAAACTCGGCGATTACTTCGCCGCCTGCATGGATGTCGCGGCCATCGAGCGGGCAGGCATCGCGCCGCTGCGCGCCGATCTTGCGCGCATCGCCGCACTCTCGGACAAGCGGCAGCTCGCCCGGCTCCTCGGCGACCTGCATCCGCGGATCGAGAGCGACGGAATGCTCTTCACCGAGGACGTAGAGCAGGACGCGCGCGATGCGACGAAGGTCATTGCGGCGATCGACGCCGGCGGGCTCGGTCTTCCCGACCGCGACTACTACCTGAAGCAGGATGTCCGCTCGCGGCAAATCCGGCAGAGGTATGCCGCGCATGTCGCCCGCATGCTCGAGCTGACGGGCGAGGCGCCGGCAGCCGCGACGGACGATGCCGCCGTTGTCCTGCGCATCGAGACCGCCTTGGCGCACGCCTCGCTCTCGATGGTCGAGCAGCGCGATCCCTACAAGATCTACCATCGCGCAACGCTCGCGTCCCTCGAGAAGATGGCTCCGGCGTTCGACTGGGCCGAGTACTTCGAGGCGAGCGGCCTCATCGCGCGTCCCTGGATCAACATCTCCGAGCCGCAGTTCGTGCGCGAGCTGAACGCTCTCATCGAGGGCGAGAGTCTCGCGCACCTCAAGGCGTATCTGCGCTGGACGCTCATCGACGCCGCCGCGCCCGACTTGTCCTCCGCGTTCGTGCAGGAGAGCTTCGAGTTCAACGACGCCTACCTGCTCGGCGCCAAGGCCGATCGCCCGCGCTGGCAGAAGTGCGTGAGCTCAATCGACCGGGACTTGGGCGAGGCGCTCGGCAGGGAATTCGTCGCGCGCAATTTTCCGCCGGGCACGGAGCGCAGGGTCGTGCGCATGACGCATCAGATCGAGGCGGCGATGCAGGAGCGCATCGAGGGGCTCGACTGGATGAGCCCCGCGACCAAGGCGCAGGCGCTCGCGAAGCTCCACGAAGTGCGCAACCGGATCGGTTACCCGCGGCACTGGCGCGACTACTCGACGCTGATCATTCAGCGCAATGACTTCTACGGAAACGTCTCCCGCGCCCTGAGCTTCGAGTCTCACCGCCAGGCGGCAAAGATCGACCGTCCCGTCGATCGCGACGAGTGGGAGATCACCCCCGCGACCGTCGATGCTTACTACGATCCGCAGCTCAACGCCATCAATTTCCCAGCGGCCGTGCTCATTCCGCCGCTGTTCGACGCGCGGATGGACGATGCGCCGAATTACGGGGACACGGGGGGCACCATCGGCCACGAGTTGACGCACGGATTCGACGATCAGGGGCGCCTTTACGACGGCCGGGGGAACCTGCGCAACTGGTGGACGCCGAGCGATGCGCACAAGTTCGCTGCGCGAGCCCTGTGCGTCCAGGACCAGTATTCGGGCTACACGGCCGTCGATCACATCAAGATCAACGGAGCGCTCACGGAAGGAGAGAACATCGCCGATCTCGGCGGCGAGATCCTCGCCTGGGTAGCCTGGAAGCAGCAGGCGCAGGGCCGCGCCCTGCACGCACGAGATGGCCTGACGCCCGAGCAGCGCTTCTTCGTCGGATTTGCGCAGTGGGCCTGCACCAACGAGCGTCCCGAGAGATTGCGCGCGGACGCCATCGTCGATCCTCACTCTCCCGCGCGCTACCGGATCAACGGCGTCGTCGCCAACATGCCGGAGTTCGCGCGAGCCTTTCACTGCAAGGTCGGGCAGGCCCTCGTGAAACCGCCGAGCAAGGTCTGCAAGGTCTGGTGAAACGCGCCGGGCCTCGCCCCGGACCCGCACGGGGCGCTCGCGCGGGCGCTAGGAACCTTACGGCGGCGAGTCTCGCCACGGCGCCGGAGCGCCGGGCGGAAGCGGTGTGCGCGCGATGTTCATGACGAGCGCGAGCAACCCGTAGTAGCCGCACACTCCGCAGAGGTCGATCACCCCCTGCTCGCCGAGCAGCGTACGGGCCCGGGCGTACGTCGCATCGCTCACCTCGTGTCCTTCATGCAGCTCGACGCAGAAGTCGTAGACGACCGCCTCGTCGGCCTGCAGCGCTTCCGGCCGGCGTCCCTCGGCGATGGCGGCAAGGGTCGTTGCGGCGAGTCCGGCTTGCGCGGCCGCCGGTGCGTGAACGTGCCACTCGTAGGCCTGGCGGAAGTGCCGGGCGGTCACGAGGATCGCGAGCTCCCGGAGCCGCAGGGGAATGACGCTGTCGTAGCGCAGGTACTCGCCGAGCTGCTGTGCGCGGTCCATGAACGGTGGACTGCGCAGCATCGGGATGAAGGGGCCGAAGAGGGCGCCGCGGCGGCCCTGCTCGAGCGCGGCCGCGGCGCGTCGCTGATCGGGCGTCAGCTCATCCGGAGGAATCGGAGGGAAACGATCGGGGCCGCGTGACATCGGACCGAGCGTACCGCGGAACCGTCAGAAATCCCATTCCAACCCCCCGAAAAAACCGCGGCGTGCGCCGTACTGAGGCGCGAAGACGCCGATGCCGCTGCCGCTGCGGATCTCGTACACCTTGTCGAGCAGGTTCACCACGTCGAAGCGCACCTTGAGCGGCCCCGAGCCGGCGAGATCGAACGCATGGACCACGCCGAGGTTCACCGTGGTGTAGCTCGGGGTGTGCGTGCCGTTCGGGATGTCGTAGCCGCTCGGCAGCGCGAGATCCTCCCGCAGCCCCGTCCCGAAAACCGAGTCCACGCTGAAAGTCGTGGCGCGCCACTCGTAGGAGACGCCGCCCGAGGCCGAGACGCGCTCCTCGTGATCGAGGTGAATGTAGTTGTCCTCGAGGTAGGCGAGCTGCTGCTCGGTGAAGTTGAACTGCGAGGACTCGACATCCTTGCCCTTGGCGCTCTGGAACGCGAGATTGCCGTAGGCCGAGAAGTGGCTCACGGTGTAGTTCCCGGTGAGCTCCACCCCCTTGATGATGCCGTAGCGGTAATTGAATGGCGTCAGGATGATCGGGGCGCCGAACTGTCCCTCATCAATGAGGTTCTGCGAGTTCTCGTAGTAGCTGTCGACACCGAGTGTGAGGGCACGGTCGAGCAGCTTCTGTTGCACACCGAAGTCGTAGTAATCCGAGCGCTCGGCGATGGGCGG
>JASHTA010000115.1 GCA_030040795.1 Gammaproteobacteria bacterium
TGCCGCACGGCGTCGAGCTCGCTCACCTCCGGCAGCAGCGGCGGGCGTACCCTCTCAAGCTCCCGGGGAATCTCGGGCGGCGCGTTCGGCTCGTGCGGCCACTGGTCCACCGCGCCGCGGCCCGGACGCGAGTACTGGAAGATGAGCGGCTCTTGGCGTGGCGGCATGTGCGTTATGCGGACGCTCGGTCCTCGAGCGCCTCGGCGAGCGCTGCAGCGAAAGCTTGGATGTCGGCCGCCGTCTTGGTCTCGGTTGCGCAGACGAGCAGCGCGTTGCCGAGCTCTGGGTAGTGAGACGCAAGGTTGAGGCCGCCCAGGATGTCACGGCGCTCGAGCGCCGCGAGCACGGGCGCGATCGGCCGATCGAGCTGCAGCACGGCTTCGTGGAAGCGCGGACCGGCGAACGCCGCGCGAACCCCGCGGATCTGAGTGAGAGCCTCGACGAGCTCGCGCGTGCGGGCATGGCAAGCCTGCGCGACGCGCAGAAGCCCCTGCGGCCCCATGAGCGAGAGATAGACGGCCGCGGCCGTCACCATGAGGCCCTGGTTGGTGCAGATGTTCGAGGTGGCTCGGCCGCGGCGGATGTGCTGCTCCCGTGCCTGCAGCGTGAGCGTGAAGCCCTCGCGTCCGCCGAGGTCGACGGTCCGACCGGCGATGCGGCCCGGCATCTGCCGCACGTGCGCCATTCGTGTTGCCATGAAGCCGAAGTACGGGCCGCCCGACGACAGGGGCACGCCGAGCGGCTGGCCCTCGCCGATCGCCACGTCCGCGCCGCCACGCCATTCCCCGGGTGGCTTGAGGAGCGCGAGGGACACGGGGTTCACGATCGCGATGACGACAATGCCGCGGGCGCGCGCCCACTCGCTGAGGCCATCGACGTCCTCGAGCATGCCGAAGAAATTCGGCTGCTGGATGGCAATGGCCGCGATGTCTTCGCCGTCGTAGGGCTCGAGCGCATCGACGAGCGTGCGGCCGCTCGCGGCATCGTACACGACCTCCTCGAGCCGCAGGCCCTGGGCACCCGTGATGCAGTGAGCGACCGCGCGATAATGAGGATGCACGGCGCGCGGCACCAGGGCGCGGAGCGACTTCGACCGGCGATGGATCCGCACGGCCATGAGGAGCGCCTCGGCGAAGGCCGAAGCGCCGTCATAGAGCGAGGCGTTCGCGGCCTGCATGCCGGTGAGGTTCGCGATCATCGTCTGAAATTCGTAGATCGTCTGGAGCGTGCCTTGGCTTGCCTCGGCCTGATACGGCGTGTAGCTGCTGTAAAACTCGCCGCGCGTCGCGACGGCCCACACGGCGGCCGGAATGTGATGCTCGTAAGCGCCGGCGCCGATGAAGGAGAGCGCCATCTCGTCCGAGGCCGCGCGCCGCATCATGAGCCTCGTCACCTCCATCTCGTTCAGCGCGTCCGGAATCCCGGCAAGCGTCGGCGCGCGTACGGAAGCTGGAATCTCCTCGAACAGCTGCTCGATGCTCTGCACGCCGATCGCCGCGAGCATCTCCTCGACATCGGCCGCCGTGTGCGGAATGAACGCCATCAGTCGCCTTGCGTCTCGAGGAGCTTCCCGTACTCCGCGGCGGAGAGCAGGGTCGAGAGGGATGCGGCATCGTCGGGGCGAATGCGCGCGATCCAGCCGGCGCCATACGGGTCCTGGTTGATGCGCTCGGGCGCCGAGGCGAGCTCCTCGTTGACGGCCATGATCTCTCCGGCGACGGGACTGAACAGGTCGGAGGCCGCCTTCACCGACTCCACCACGCCGTAGGACTCTCGTGCCGCGACTCGCCGGGCGAGCTCGGGCGCCTCGACGAACACCAGATCGCCGAGCGCGTGCTGCGCATGGTCGGTGATGCCCACCTCGACCACGCCGCCGGAGAGCACGCGCACCCATTCGTGAGTTGCCGTGTACTGGAGATCGTCCGGTATGGAGCTCATGGAAGATCCTCTCAGGAGATCAGCGGTCGGCCATGCCGAACGAACGGCGGCTTGACCACGCGCGCATTGAGCGCCCTGCCCCGGATTTCCACCTGAACGTGTGCGGCGGTGGCGGCAGGCACGCGTGCGAGCGCAATGGAGCGTTGCAGCGTCGGGGAGAATGTGCCGCTCGTCACGATCCCCTCGCCGGCGTGAGCGCCGACGCCCGCATGCCCGCCCGCGTTCGCACCCCTGCCCGGGCCCTCCTCCGGTATGCTGACCTTCTGGTGAGCGCGGAGGACTCCGCGGTCGTCGAGCACGAGCCCGACCAGCTTGCGCGGGGAGCCCGCGGCGGCGACAGCCTCGAGTGCGGTGCGGCCGACGAAGCGGCGGTCGCGCGGCTCCAGGGCGACGGTCCAGCCGAGCCCCGATTCGTACGGATGCGTGCTCTGATCCATGTCATGGCCGTACAGATTGAGGCCGGCCTCGAGGCGCAGGGTATCCCTCGCTCCAAGCCCGCACGATGCGACGCCGAGAGCATTGAGCCGCCGCCACGCCTCCTCCGCTTCCGCGGCGGGCATCATCACCTCGAAGCCATCCTCACCCGTGTAGCCCGTCCGCGCCACGAACCAGCGCCCGATCGACCGTGCGTGAAACGGCTCGAGTGAAAGGGCGAGCTCGCCCCCGTCGGTTGCGCCGGTGGTAGCGGTTGCGCTGGCGGTGGGGGGTGCGTCGGCGGTGTCGGCGACGCCGGCCGCACCGTGCGCCAGCAGCGATGCGACCCGTTCCCGCGCGAGCGGCCCCTGCACGGCGAGCAGCGCGAGGTCCGTCCGCTCCAGAATCTCGATGCGGCGGCCGGCCGCGTGGCGACGTATCCAAGCGAGGTCGCCGCTGCGCGTCGCGCCGTTGACGACCATGCGATAGCCGTGCTCCGTGCCGACGAAGTAGACGATCAAATCATCGACGACCCCGCCCGATTCGTTGAGCATGCAGCTGTAGAGCGCCTGGCCGGCGGAGCGGAGCTTGCCCACGTCGTTGGCGAGGAGAGTTTCGAGCAGGACCCGCGCATCGGGGCCGCGCACATCGACGATGCCCATGTGCGATACGTCGAACACACCCGCCGAGCGCCTCACCGCGTGGTGCTCCTCGATCTGCGATGCGTAGTGGAGCGGCAAGCTCCAGCCGCCAAAATCGATGAGGCGCGCGCCCAGAGATCGGTGGAGCTCGAAGAGCGGTGTTTCTCGTCCCATGAACCCTCCAGTGAGGTCCGGGCACGGCGGCACCTCGAGCGTTTCCGGGGGGACGGCCGCCTGTGGCATTCCGGCCGCCGTGGGTCGGACTCTCTCCTGGAAGACTGTGTCGAGCGAGCGCGGAAATGATAGCAGTCTGCAGGTAGAATGGGGGCCATGTCGATGCGCCGCCGCCACAGTCTTGCCGTGAACGTCGGCTCCGTCCAGGTCGGCGGCCCGAATCCCATTGTCGTGCAATCGATGACCAACACCGATACGGCGAATGTCGAGTCGACGGCGCAGCAGGTGAAGTCGCTCGCTCGCGCCGGGTCGGAGCTGGTGCGGATCACGGTGAACACCAGCGAGGCCGCCGCCGCCGTTGCGCCCATTCGCGACAGGCTCGACCAGATGGGCGTCGCCGTGCCGCTGATCGGGGATTTTCATTTCAATGGCCACAAGCTGCTTCGCGAGCAGCCCTCCTGCGCGGAAGCGCTCGCCAAGTACCGGATCAACCCCGGGAACGTCGGCCGCGGAAGCAAGCGCGACCCGCAGTTCGCCGAGATGATCGAGGTTGCGTGCCGCTACGGGAAGCCCGTCCGCATCGGCGTCAACTGGGGCAGCCTCGATCAGGATCTTTTGACCCGGCTGATGGATGAGAATTCCGCGCGCGCCGAGCCGCTCGATGCCCGGCAAATCATGCGCAATGCCGTCGTGCTCTCGGCGCTGACGAGCGCCGAGCGGGCCGTCGAGCTCGGCCTGCCCAAGGATCGGATCATCCTCTCCGCCAAGGTGAGCGGCGTGCAGGACCTGATCGCCATCTACCGCGACCTCGCCTCGCGCTGCGACTATCCCCTGCACCTGGGGCTCACCGAGGCGGGCATGGGGTCGAAAGGCATCGTCGCCTCCACGGCCGGAATGTCCGTGCTGCTTCAAGAAGGCATCGGCGACACGATCCGCGTCTCGCTCACGCCCGAGCCCGGCGGCGACCGCACGCAGGAAGTGATCGTCGCGCAGGAGATCCTCCAGACGATGGGACTGCGCTCCTTCATTCCCCTCGTCACCGCGTGTCCGGGCTGCGGCCGCACGACCAGTACCTATTTCCAGGAGCTCGCGCAGCGCATCCAATCGCATATCCGGCACCGCATGCCCGAGTGGCGCCGCAGCTTCGAGGGTGTCGAGGATATGACCGTCGCCGTCATGGGCTGCGTCGTCAACGGGCCGGGGGAGAGCAAGCACGCGAACCTCGGCATCAGTCTGCCCGGCACCGGCGAGCGGCCGGTGGCGCCGGTCTACGAAGACGGTGAGAAGACGATTACCCTCAAGGGCGAGCGCATCGCGGAGGAGTTCCAGGAGCTGATCGAGCAGTACGTCGCGCGGAAGTACCCGCGGCGCACGGCGGTGTGAGTACCCGCGGCGCACGGCAGTGCAAGCCCCCACGCGGCGCGCGGCAGTGCAAGCCTTCGGGCCGCATCCGATCGGGAGATCGACACCATGACCGAGCTGACCGAGAAGCGCTGCAAGCCCTGCGAAGGCGGCGTCCCGCCCCTCACGCGCGCAGAGGCGCAGGGTCTGATGAAGCAGCTTGCCGCGGGATGGCACCTTGCGGACGACGCCAAGTCCATCCGGCGGGAGCTGGCCTTCAAGGATTTCTATCGGACGATGAGCTTCGTGAACGCGCTCGCCCACATCGCGAACATCGAGGACCATCACCCGGACCTCGAGGTCGGCTACAACTACTGCCGCGTGCTGTTCACCACGCACGCCGTGAATGGATTGTCGGAGAACGACTTCATCTGCGCGGCGAAGATCGACGCCATCCCGCTCAGCTGACCCGCGCTGTTCGCGGTGGCACGCTCGCCGTCCTCGGTGGCACGCTCGCCGTCTGCGGTGGCACACGCGCCGTTCGCGACGGCACGCGCGCCGCAAGCGGCAGCTCTCCGGAGAGCCCGAGCGCGCGCGCGATGAAGATTCGCTTGATCTCCTCGCTCCGGTTCACCCAGGCAAGCCCGCGCCGCGCGAGCCGTGACAGCGGTCCCGAGCCGTGCGCGAGAAAACGATCGAACGCGTCGATCGCGGCCGCCATGAGGAGCGTTTCGCTCTTCCGCCAGCGCTCGTAGCGGCGCAGGATTCGCTGCGCACCCGGGTCCTCTCCCTGCAGGGCGGCCGCGGTCACCACCTCGGCGAGCGAAGCGGCATCGAGCAGACCCAGATTGACGCCCTGTCCCGCAAGAGGGTGCACGACATGCGCGGCATCGCCGATCAAGGCGCAGCGGTGTGCGGTGTAGCGGTGTGCCGCCATCCTGCTGAGCGGAAAGGACGCGCGGTCGGTGATCAGCCGTAGTGCGCCGAGCGCGTCGTCGGACTCTCGTTGCAGCTCGCGCTCGAACTCCGCGGCCGAGGCGGCGAGCCGCTTCGCGGCGGACTGCGCATCGCAGGACCAGACGATCGAGCTCGATCCGTCGGCGAGCGGCAGCAAGGCGAGCGTTCCAGCCCCCGGAAAGCGCTGCCACGCCGTACGCTCGTGAGGGCGCTCGGTCGAGACATTGGCGACGATGGCCGTCTGGCGATAGCTCGAGCTCTCCGCGGTCAGCCCGACCGCGCCTCTCACGGCAGAGCGGGCTCCGTCGGCGCCCACCACGAGCCGCGCGCGGAAGCCGCCCGCCGTGGTCTGCGCTTCCACCAGCTCGTCCTGCACACGCAGCCCGACGAGCTCGCCCTCGATCATACGGCCGCCTGCGGCCTCGAAGGCATCGATCACTGCGACCTGCACCATTCGATTTTCGGCGATGGTGCCGAGATTCGGCTCTCCGGCATCGGCTGCGTCAAACACGAGCGCGCCGGCTCCGGCCGCCTCGTGCCAGATGCGCATGCGCTCGTACGGCTGTGCCCGATGACCGTTGAGGCGGTCCCAGGCGCCGACGCTCGCGAGAATCCGCTCGCTCGCGCGCGACAGCGCAGAGACTCGCGCATCGAGAGGCTCGCCCGCGGCGGGCGCGGCGAGCCGTGCAGGCTCCAGAACGGCGACGCTCAAAGGCCGGGCGGACGAGCGCATAGCGCACTGCAAAAGCGCGGCGGCGCAGCCTCCGACCGGACCTCCGCCCACGACCAGCACGTCGAGCCGCTCCTCCCGCGTGGCGGTGCTCACAGCAGTGGCAATCCTCTCGCGAGCCGCGGTGTCTGCCCGCCGAATCCGATGCTGATGCGCGCGAGCGCGCTCTTCGCCGGGGGCATCAGGTCGAAGAGGAGCAGCCCGAGATTGCGCGCCGCCCGGACCGGTCCCCGCGAATCCCCGAACAGGCGCACGAGCCCGTCAGTGAAGCCCACGACGCCGCGACGATCCGCCGCGCGCTGCTCCGCGAAGCGCCGCAAGGCATCCGGCGCGCCCGGATCCTCACCCGCCCCCGCGAGGATCTCGGCAAGGACCGCGGCGTCCCTCAGGCCGAGGTTGAAGCCCTGCCCGGCAACCGGGTGCAGCGCCTGCGCCGCATTCCCGATGAGCACGGCGCGCGAACTGGCGAGAGCGGTCGCGCGCGAGAGCTGTAGGGGATAGGCCGCGCGGCGGCCGGCGCGGACAAACCGGCCAGCGCGCCAGCCGAAATGCCGCTGAAGCTCGGACAGAAAGGTCCGCTCGTCGAGCTGCAGCGCCTTTTGCGCCTGCGAGGTCGAGCGCGCCCAAACGACCGTGTAGCTTCCGTCGTGGAGCGGGAGCGCGGCCATCGGACCCGAGGGGGTGAACCGCTCGAACGCGGTGCCGTCGTGCGGCCGGTCGGCCGCGACATTCGCGACGAGCGCCACCTGGTCGTAATCTCTCACCTGCGCGTCGATGCCCGCTGCCTTGCGCACCCGCGACTCCGCGCCGTCGGCCGCCACGACGAGGCGCGCGGAGACATGCTCGACGCTGATCGCGCTCTGCGCTGCACCGGACGGCGCAGTCTGCGGCCCCCTCCGCAATGTGATGTCGACTCGGTCGGCGCCGATCTCGATCCCCTCGAGGTTCGCGGGCACCCGCAGCGCAACGCCCGACGCCGCAAGCCTCTCCCATAGCGCCGAGCCGATGACGCGGTTCGGCACGACGTATCCGAATGCCTCGACGCCCTGCTCACGCGCGTCGAGGCGTGCGAATCCGAACCGCCCCGCGTCCGAGACATGAATCGCGCGGATGGCCGCCGCCTCGTGCGCGATGCGGTCCCAGATTCCGAGCGCGTGGAAGATCCGGCGGCTCGCGTTGCCGAGAGCGGTCGTGCGCTCGTCGAAGCTCGGCTGCGATTGCGACCCCGGAGCGACGCTCTCCACCAGCGCAACCCGCAGAGGAGTCTCGGCGAGGGCGAGCGCGAAGCTCGCTCCCACCATGCCACCGCCTATGACCGCAACATCGAAACTATCCATCGCGGCGCTCGCCTCCGGCAGCTGTGTCCTTCACGCCGCGGGGGGCCTCAGGACGCCATCGCCGCCTCGATCGCATCGGGATCCTTCGGCGCGCCGGAGGTGAGCACGTCCGCGCCGTCACGCGTGACGACCACGTCGTCCTCGATGCGAATGCCGATATTGCGGAACGCGCGCGGCACACCGCGGCCGGCGGACGAGATGTAGATCCCGGGCTCGACCGTGAGCACCATGCCGGGCTCCAGCACGCGCCACTCGTCGCCGACCTTGTAGTCGCCGACATCGTGGACATCCATGCCAAGCCAATGGCCGGTTCGGTGCATGAAGAAGCGCCGGTAGGCGCCCTCGCGCTCGAGGGCCGCGACGCGTCCCTTCAGCAGCCCGAGCCTCTTCAGTCCCTGCGTCACCACGCGCACGGCCGCTGCGTGGGGCTCGTTCCACGAGTTGCCCGGCCGCACCTTCGCGATGGCCGCGAGATTGGCTTCGAGGACGATCTCGTACACGGCGCGCTGCTCGGGAGTGAAGCGGCCGTTGATGGGGAGCGTGCGCGTGATGTCCGAGGCGTAGCACTCGTATTCGCAGCCGGCATCGATGAGCAGCAGATCGCCGTCCCGCAGCGGCCGGTTGTTCTCGCGGTAGTGCAAGATGCAGGAGTTCTCCCCGCCGCCCACGATCGGCAGGTAGGAAATGTCCGCGCCGTAGCGATGAAACTCGTGCAGGATCTCGGCCGCGATCTCGTATTCGTTGCGGCCCGGGCGGCAGGCCTTCATCGCGCGGATGTGCGCCCGGGCTCCGATCCGCGCGGCCTCCCGCATCAGGCTGAGCTCGGTCCGCGACTTGTACAGGCGCATGTCGTGGAGCACGTGATCGAGCGCGACGATCTCCTGCGGAGGATGCCGCCCGTTGCGCGCCTGGGTCCTCAGCGCATTGACCCATCCGACGACGTGCTGGTCGAACTCCGGGTGAGTGCCCATCGCGTAGAACACGCGGGCGCGGTTCTCCATCAGCCCCGGCAGAATCTCGTCGATGTCGTCGATCGGGAAGGCATCATCTGCGCCGTAATCGCGCGTCGCGCCCGCGGTACCCGCCCGCCGCCCGTCCCAGATCTCGCGCTCCGGATCGCGGTCGCGAACGAATAAGACATATTCTGCTTGCGGACGGCCGGGAACCAGCACGGCGACCGCCTGAGGCTCGCCGAAGCCGGTCAGGTAGAAAAAGTCGCTGTCCTGTCGATATGCGTACTCGACATCGCTGTTGCGATGCCGAACGGGAGCCGCGGGCACGATCGCGATCGCGTCGCGTCCCATGATGCGCATCAGCTGGCGCCGGCGCCGCGCGAATTCCGCCTTGGAGAGATTCGAGACGACCCGGCGCGACATCAATGCAGCGATCCGTCGGAACGCCTGGGCGGAATGCGCAGAGGCTCGAGCTCCTCGAACACGACCTGCACGCCGACTCGAACGAATTCGACGAGCTCCGCATAGGCGCCCTCGTTCGATTCGAGGCTGTCGGCGGTATCGACGCCGACGCGCGTGATCTCCGAGAGGTCGCGCACGATCTCCCCGACATCACCAGGCAGCTGGGTCGCATCGTGGAGCGAGCTCGCCCCGAGGCCGTAGAGAAAGCCCTGGCACCACAGGCCGAGCGCCGTCGCGCGGGCGTCGATGGGCTCGACATCGCCCGGCAGCAGGGGACTGAACTCCATCTGCGGGGCGCCGAGCGCGCCCGCGGTGGTCTCGAAGAGCTCGCGCAAGGCCTCGGTCGTCTGCGGATCGGCCTCGCCGTCCGGAAGAATCTCGGCGAGCCAGTCCTCGAAGCGATAGGCGACCGTTGCGCACAAGCAACCCGCCAGGGTTCCGTGAGCCTCCGCGGCCTCGGCGAGCGAGTGCGCGTCCTCGAGCGCGTGCTGGATTTCCGAATAGTCGAATGCCGGCATTGCGGTGAACATTATGCCCGAAAAGGGTGCCGTTGCTCGCGCGCGATCATTGACCGCGCGAAGACGGGCGCTCTATAGTCTTCACGATGAGCAACACAACAAGGGCGCAGCTCGATCTGGAGCTCAGGCGCCTCGAAAAACGAATCGACGAGCTCACCGCCTCCATCGAGCAGCTGAAGGACGAGAATCGCGCCCTTCGGCAGCGGCACGAGTCGCTCGCGACCGAGAGAGCGACGCTCCTGCACAAGAACGAGCAGGTACGCACCCGCGTCGAGGCGATGATCGGGCGGCTGAAGACACTGGAGCGTGGCGCATGAGTCCAAACGAGCCCGCGCGCGTCAGCGTGCGGATCATGGATAAGGAATACGTCGTCGCCTGTCCGCACGAGGAGCGCTCGGCCCTCCTCGATTCCGCCGAGTTCTTGAATGCGCGCATGCGCGAGATTCGCGACAGCGGCAAGGTCGTGGGACTCGATCGCATCGCAGTGATGGCGGCCCTCAATCTGGTCAACGAGCTGCTGCAGCTGAGGCAGCGCGAAGCCCAGCTCGAAAGCGAGCTCGCCGGCCGCGTGCGGTCTCTGCGCGAGCGCGTCGAGTCCACTCTCGAGAAGTCTCAGCAGCTCGAGCTCTAGCCATCCTCTCTCCCGCGGACGCCTCTCCTCGTGTACAGTGGTGTCGGCGTCGCCTGCGGTGTTCGACAGCTGGCCGGGTTACCTCTCGACCCTAATCGAAACACCCATGGGACCAAAGGGCTTGCGGGCAGAATTGTGCAAGTCCGCCTGGAGCGGAAAGCCTTACCTGCTGCAGCTCGTCCCACTTCGTTGCTCTGGTTCGAGAGCGACGGCTCGCAACGGCACAGGCGGGCGATGTCTTGTCATGGGCTGCGCCCAGGATTGAACGGGGCCGCGACAAGCGCGGCCCCGAACATGTCGCTAAGACAAAGAACATATAGCTAAGAAACGAGAGATGGTGGCGGGGTCGGACCGGCAGGGCGAGATCGCGCGCGGAGTCGGCGACATCGCGCAGGCGCGGCGCGCGTTGCGGGCGGAGCTGAAGGCCCGGCGGCGAGCCATACCCCCCGACGAGCGCCGACAGGCCGAGCGGCGCATCGCGCTGCACGTCCGGCGCCACTTGCGGTTTCATCCCGGCCAGCGCGTCGCGCTTTACGCGCCGCTCCCCGACGAGCTCGACGTTGCGCCCATCGCGCGGCTCGCACGCCGGCAGGGTGCGCTCGTCTATCTGCCCCGCATCGTCGATCGGCGCCGCAGGCGCATGATCTTCGTGCCGGCGCAAGGCCCGATGCGTCCCAACCGCCTCGGAATTCTCGAGCCCGGTGCCTCGAGCTCCATCCCCGCCCGCTGGCTCGATCTGGTGTTCGTCCCTCTCGTCGGCTTCGACGCATCGGGCATGAGGCTCGGCATGGGCGCGGGCTATTACGACCGCGCGTTCGCATTCCTGCGGCTGCGGGTTGCGTGGCGCCATCCGAAGCTGATCGGCGTCGCTTTTTCCGTGCAGCGGGTCGCGGCGATCGAGGGAGCACCCCACGACGTGCGTCTCGACGGCGTGGTCACCGAGAAAGGCCTCCTCCCATGTCATTCTGGCTGCTGAAGACCGAGCCGACCTCGTTCAGCGTAGACGACCTCGCGCGCTCGCCGCGAAAGACGACCTCCTGGGACGGCGTGCGCAACTTCCAAGCCCGCAACATGCTGCGCGATCAGATGAAGCGCGGCGACCGCGCGTTCCTCTACCATTCGAGCTGTGAAACGCCCGGAATCGCCGGCATCGTGAAGATCGTGAAAGCAGGCTATCCGGATCCCACCGCCTTCGAGCGCGGACACGTCCACTTCGATCCGGCGAGCAAGCGCGATGACCCGCGCTGGTTCATGGTGGACGTGACGCTCGAGCGCCGTCTGTCGCGCGTCATCACTCTGGAGGAGCTGCGCGGCCGCTCCGAGCTTCGCGAGCTCATTCTGCTTCGGCCGGGCAATCGCCTCTCAGTCATGCCGGTCGAGGCGGCGCACTGGAAGCTCATCCTGTCTCTCGAGTGAGCCTCGCGGCTCATCAACCGCGCTCACTCGCTTGTAATTTCAATTTGCGTGTATATACTCCGACCTCGGACTAACCCGACAACTGGAGAGCCACTATGGCGAAGTCGAAAAAGAAGGCCAAGAAGAAAGCTTCGAAGAAGAAATAGGCCTTGAAACTCGGTGGGCGCGGACAGCCTCCGCGCCCGCCGAATCGAATCCGAAACGACTGTGCCCGCTCTTGC
>JASHTA010000116.1 GCA_030040795.1 Gammaproteobacteria bacterium
TGGCGCGCCGCTCGCTGCAGATAATCGGCGACTGCCCAGTGGTATTTGTAGCCGTGGGCGTCGCGGATCAAGCCCGCGACCACGGGCGCGACGCCACCGAGCTGCGTGTGGCCGAAGGCGTCTTTCGTTCCCGCATCGGCCAGGAACTGCCCGTCCGGGTACGCGGCGCCTTCGGACACCACGATGACGCAGTATCCGTAGTCCGTGACGCACTGCTTGACCTTCTCGAGAAATCGCTGGCGATCGAATGGGATCTCCGGAAACAGAATGAGGTGAGGAGGCTCGTGCGCCTTGCGCCCCGCAAGTCCGCCCGCAGCCGCGATCCAGCCGGCGTGCCGTCCCATGACCTCCAGCACGAATACCTTGGTGGAGGTGCGGGCCATCGACGCCACATCGAGCCCGGCCTCGCGCGTGGAGACGGCGACGAACTTGGCGACGGATCCGAATCCCGGGCAGCAGTCGGTGTGCGGCAGATCGTTATCCACGGTCTTCGGCACGCCGACACAGGTGATCGGGTAGCCGAGCTGCGCGCCGAGCTGCGACACCTTGAGCGCGGTGTCCATCGAGTCGTCGCCGCCGTTGTAGAAGAAATACCCGATGTCGTGCGCGCGGAAGACCTCGATCAGCCGCTCGTATTCCGCGCGATTCTGATCGAGTCCCTTCAACTTGAAGCGCGCGGAGCCGAAGGCTCCCGCCGGCGTGTGCTCGAGGCCGCGGATCGTCTTGCGGCTCTCGCGGCTCACGTCGATCAGATCCTCCGTCAAGGCCCCGACGATGCCGTCGCGGCCGGCGTAGAGCTTGCCGATGTGCCGCGACTGCCTCGCTACCGTCTCGATCACGCCGCAGGCGGACGCGTTGATGACGGCAGTGACTCCGCCGGACTGAGCGTAGAACGCGTTCCGCTTCACGGGCTTGCGCGCGGCGACCCGAGGATTGCGCGCCGTGGCCCGAGGATTGCGCGCGGCGCTCTGAGTTTTGGGCATGGTGGGGCGGAGCATGGCGGTTGGGGGGAGGCGAGAATAGCCAAAAAACGCTGCCCCGAGCTACGGCTCTGGGCGGTCGGCGAGCGGCGGTGAACGGCGGTGAAGCAGCGGCGAAGCGGCGCAGCAGCGCCAGCGCAGCCACGGCGCGCCGCTCACGGGCGGCCCGCGGTGTTCGTTGACCTGTCTCGAGGCGGCCGGTAACGTGGCGCCGGTCCGAGGAGGGGCTCGGGTCGGTCGGTCTCCACCATGCGAATCATTCTCTTGGGCGCTCCAGGCTCGGGCAAGGGCACCCAGTCTCAGCGTCTCATCGAGCGCTGCCACATTCCGCAAGTCTCGACGGGCGATCTGCTGCGCGCGGCCGTCGCGAAGGGCACGGAGCTCGGGCGCAAGGCGAAGCCGATCATGGAGGCCGGACAGCTCGTCTCGGACGAGATCATGCTCGGCGTGATCCGGGACCGGCTTTCCGAGCCCGATGCGAAGCGGGGCTTCGTGCTCGATGGGTTTCCGCGGAATCTGGCCCAGGCTCATGCGCTCGATGAGCTGCTGGCGCAGCTCGGGCAGCCCCTGGATGCCGTCGTTGTCCTCGAGGTCGACTCGGAAGAGCTCGTTCGGCGGATCTCGGGCCGGCGGACCTGCCGGCGCTGCGACCGCGTCTTCAACGTGTTCACCTCGCCGCCGGCGCCGGGCGAGAAGTGTCCGCAGACGGGCGGATCGCACGAGCTCTTTCAGCGGCCGGACGACAAGGAATCGACGGTCGCCGAGCGGCTGAAGGTATACGAAGAGAAGACTCGCCCGCTCGTCGACTTCTACGCGGCCCGCGGGATCCTGCGAAAGCTGTCCGCAGAAGGCGATGTCGACAGCGTTGCGTCCCGGCTGCAGTCCGTCCTGAAGGACGCGATGAAGGGCTAGGGCGGCTACCGCCCGGCCAAGTGCGCCACGACGCGCACGAGCTCTTCGGGCTCCACGGGTTTCGCCAGATGAATCTGGAAGCCTGCGTCGTGCGCGCGCACGGCGTCCTCGGGTCTTGCGAAGGCGGTGAGCGCGGCCGCCGGCAGCTGGTCGGGCCCGATGCTCTCGCGCACCGAGCGGATGAGCTCGTAGCCGTCCCGGCCCGGCATGGCGAGGTCGGAGATGAGCACGTCGGCCTGGAAGCCGCTGAGCATGGTGAGGGCGGCATCGACGGAATTGGCGGTCAGCACGAGCGCTCGGTGGCTGCCGAGAACCCGGCGGGTGAGCTCGAGCGTGTCCGCCTCGTCGTCGACGATCAGGACGCGCACGCCCTGCAGATCCAGGCGAGTGAACTCGCGCGGACGCGCGGCGCCGGTATCGACCGGCTCGCGCGGGGCCACTCGCGGCAGCACCACGTGAAACGTCGCGCCGAATCCCTCGCCCTGGCTCGCCGCCCAGATCCGGCCCCCGTGGAGCTCGACGATCTGCTTGGCGATCGCAAGACCGAGTCCGAGCCCCGGATACTCGCGGCGGCTCGGGGACTCGCCCTGCTTGAACGGATCGAACACGATCGGCAGCCGCTCGGGCGCCAGTCCGATCCCCGTATCCGCGATGCGCACCTCCCAGTTCTCCTCGGCAAGGGCGAGCGTCGCCGTGACGCTGCCGCCGCGCGGTGTGAACTTGATGGCGTTGCTCAGCACGTTCCAGACGACCTGTTGAAGCCGGTGCGGATCGCCGAATACCAGACAGGCGGAGGCCGGGAGGTCCTTGAGCAAGCCGACGCCCTTCGCGTCGGCGGTGCTCTGGAGGGTCTCGAAGGCGGCCTCGACGATCTCGCCGATGTCGGTCTCCTCCGCATCGAGGCGGATCTTTCCGCTCACCATGCCCGAGAGGTCGAGCAGGTCATCGACCAGCTGCGCGAGCGCGCGCACGTTCCGCGCGATGGTCTCGCCGCCCCGGCGGACCTCCTCGTGACCGAGCCGGCCGGACTCGAGCAGGCGCGACCAGCCGAGAATGGCGTTGAGCGGCGCCCGCAGCTCGTGCCCCAGCGTCGAGAGGAACTCATCCTTGAGGCGGCTTGCGCGCTCCGCGTCTACACGCAACGCATGCTCCTCGGAAAGGCGCTGCTTCAGCTCGATGTCGTTCTGGCTGGCCGGCATTACGTACCTCGTACCCTCAAAGCGCGGCGAGCAGCCGCTCGCCGATGATGGCCCGCCGCCATCCTTGCAACAGCGGAGTATCGCGCCGCCCTCCGGCGAGCTGCTCCAGATCGCGCCGTGTGGCGAGCACCTCGGGGCTCAGCGCCAAATCGGCCGCGACCTCCCGGTGTATGGAGCTCAGCTTCTTGAGCAACGCCGTCTTCTCCGGATCGGGGCGACCCCGAAGATTGACGGGTGGGAGCTCATCCGGCAAGTCCGCCGCTCGAATTCGCTCCAGAATCTCGGCGCCGCAGTGCTTGACGACGCCGGCGGACATCCCGGGAACCGCGGCGAGCGCCTTCGGGGTGCGCGGCGCCAGGACGACGATGTCGCGCAGAACCGCATCGTCGAGAATCCAGCCCCGCGGCCGGTTGCGCTCGATGGCGCGGCGCTCGCGCCAAGCCGCAAGCTCGCGAGCCAGCCGGGTGCGCGGCGCATCGAGCCCGTGCAGGCCCTTTACCCTGGCCCACGCCTGATCCGGCTCCACCGAGTAGACCCCCGGATCGCTCAGAGCGGCGAGATCCTCCGCGAGCCATTGCGCGCGGCCGAGGCGCTCGAGCTCGGCCGTGAGCCGCTCCTCGAGCGCCAGCAGGTAGCGGACATCGTCGAGCGCGTACGCGATCTGCTCGGCCGAGAGCGGCCGGGCCGACCAGTCGGTGCGGGTGTGAGATTTGTCGAGCTCGACGCCGAGCAGCCGCCGCACGAGCTCCGCGTAGCCGATCTGCGCCGGCAGGCCCACGAGCGCGGCGGCGACCTGAGTGTCGAACAGGGGCTGGACCATGCCCACGGCGGGAATCAGCACCTCGATGTCCTGACGCGAA
>JASHTA010000011.1 GCA_030040795.1 Gammaproteobacteria bacterium
ACGGTGTGGCCCTCCGCCGCGAGCTTGCTCGGCGAGCCTACGTCGGCGGACATGAAAAGGTCGGGTGACTCGCCCTTCTCGATCCGCTGGCGGAGGGATCCCGAGCCGCCGAAACTCGCCTTCACTTTGACGTTGAGGAGGGGCCCGGCTGTCTTGGCCAATTCTCCCACGACGCCGCGCAAGCTACCGGCAGCGTAGATCTCGATGGTAATCGGCGCGCCGCGCGCGGATGCGCCCCATGCCGCTGCGGCCCACGCGACGCCCCACGCAACGATGCAGCCCGCCAGCAACATCCGCGTGCTCGAGCGGTTCCTGGCCATTCCTCGATCCTCCAGAGAACGTTGCGTCGTATAGTGCCCGATATCGCGGTGCCCGCGCCAGCGGTGAATCCTCTCGGTGAGCCTCGCATGGTATTCGCGTCGGTGAGCGTGGCGCGCTGGCGGCTGGCACCGAGATAGCCTCGTTGCTGCTTTTCGCCGTCCGGCAAGATACATTAAGGTGGTGGGGACGATCGGCGAACCGAATCTCGTGACGTCGTCGCACGATACGGCCGGCGCGATGGACAGGCTCGTGCGCCGGACGCACGAGCCATCATGCTAGAGCTCTACCATCATGGATCTTCGGCGTGCGCCGCGAAAGTGAGGTTCGCATTGGCCGAAAAGCGGCTGCCATGGACTGGGCGGTACGTCGATATCCTGAGAGGAGAGCAGTTCAGGCCGGAATTCCTCGCGATCAATCCCAAGGCGGTCGTGCCGGTGCTGGTTCATGACGGCACGATCATCCCGGAGTCGACAGTGATCTGCGAATACGTGGAGGATGCCTTTCCGGCTCATCCGATCTACCCAGACTCCGCTCGCGAGCGCGCGCTCGTCCGGCTCTGGACCAAGGCGGTAGACGAGGAACTCCATCCCGCCTGTTCCGCCATCACCTACATCGTTTCGCACAGGCACACGATCTTGCGCAACGGAGCAGGCTCCTTCGAGGAGTTTCTGAAGGGCGGAGCGCACGAGGGTGTTGCGGCGCGCACGCTCAAGTGGCAGTGGATCCAGCACGGCATGGCGGCGCCTGGGGCAGCCGAGAAGATCAAGCTGTACGATGATTATCTACACAGGATGGAGCAGTCCCTGCGCGGCTCGACGTGGTTGGTCGGTGAGCGCTTCTCGATGGCGGATATTGCGATGGCACCGTATGTCAACCGGCTCTCCGCATTGGCGATGGAGGGGCTTTGGACGGGAGGGCGCCTTCCTCGAGTCGAAGAGTGGTTCGCCCGTATCGCAGCGCGGGACAGCTTCTTTCCGGCGTTCGTCGAGTGGATGCCGGCCGACTTGGCCGCCGAGATGCGTGCCAATGGCGAGCGCTCGTGGCCCGAGGTCCGCGCCTTGCTCCAGTAGCCCGCGTCGCTTACCAGATCCTCACCAATGCGTTGGCCGGGCGCACCATCTTGTCCCCGGCCTTGCACTGGAAGGCCGCCGCGAACTGCGGCATGTTGGATGGTGCGGCGATGGCGCGGATCCGGCCGGGCGCGTGTGGATCGACATTCAGCATCAGCTCGGAGAATTTCTCGCGGTCGCTGGTGCGCCACACGCGGCCCCAGCTCAGGAAGAACCGCTGATCCTCCGTGAGGCCCTGGATTTTCTCGCTCGCGAGCTCGGGGTTCGCCGCGAGCGCGCTCTGCAGCGCATCGTAGGAGATGTTGAGCCCGCCCAGATCGGCGATGTTCTCTCCCAGAGTCAGATGCCCGTTGACGTGCAGCTTCGGCTGATCCTCGATGGGCGCGTAGGCGTCGAACTGCTTCACCAGCATCGTGGTGCGCGCGTCGAACTTGGCTTTGTCCTGCTTGGTCCACCAGTTGCTGCGATTGCCTTCGCCGTCGAACTGGCTGCCCTGATCGTCGAATCCGTGGCTCGACTCGTGGCCGATGACCGCGCCAATGCCGCCGTAGTTGAGCGCGTCGTCGCCGTTTGCGAAGAAGAAGGGCGGCTGCAGGATCGCGGCCGGGAAGTTGATGGTGTTGGTCTGGGGGTCGTAGTACGCATTGACCGTCTGCGGCGTCATGGACCATTCGCGGCGGTCGGTCTTCTTGCCGATCTTCCCGATGTCGTAATGGTAGTTGAACTTGGCCGCCGCCTCGACGTTCGCGAAATAGCTTCCGGGGACGATGCTCAGGCCCGTCCAATCACGCCACTCGTCGGCATCCGGATAGCCGATCTTCGGGAGGAACAGCATCAGCTTCTCGAGCGCCTTGGCCTTGGTCGCCTTGCTCATCCAGGGAAGGTTCTCGATGCGCCGCGCGAGCGCTTCGTGAATGTTGGCGACGAGCTTCTCGGCGCGCGCCTTGGCGGCCGGCGGGAAGTACTTCGCGACGTAGAGCTGGCCGAGCGCCATGCCCATCGAGTCGTTGACCGCGCCGAGTACGCGCTGCCAGCGTGGCCGCTGCTGGGGCTGGCCGCGCAACGTCTTGCGATAGAAGTCGAACCAGTTGTCCTCGAAGTCGTGGCTGAGGAACGGGGCCGCCGCGTCGATGGTATGGAACCGAAGGTACGCCTGCCACTGATCGAGAGGCGCGTGCGCAAGCAGCCGGTCGAATCCCGCGATGAACTTCGGCTGATCGAGCGAGAATCCCTTGCCGACGCTCATGCCCTGCGCGGCAAAGAAATCCTCCCAGCGGAAATGAGGGCTGATCTTGTCGGCCTGCGCCACGGTGACGAAGTGATACTCGTTGTCGAGATTGCGCAGCTCGGTCGGCGACAGCGAGCTGCGCGCGAGCGCTGTCTCGAACGCGAGAA
>JASHTA010000117.1 GCA_030040795.1 Gammaproteobacteria bacterium
GCTCGCGGATGAGCTCGTAGGCTTCGATGATCTGCTGCGTCCTCTGCTTCGCGTGCTCCAGCATCGACTCCGGGAGCCCGTTGGCCTTCAGCTTGTCGGGGTGGTGACGGCTCAGCTGGCGCCGGTAGGCCTTGGCGAGCTCGTCGTCGTCCACGCCCGGCTCCACCTCCAGCACGCGATAAGCGTGCTCGAGCTGCTGGTCCGCGCTCGCGCGGGCGGAGGTCTGGGCGAAGCTGCCGCGCCGGATGCGAAGCACGGTCTCGATCTGCGCAAGCTCGAGGAAGGAGATCCCGAGCCGCGAGGCGATCCGCCGCAGGAGCGCGCGCGAGGGCGCATCGACATCGTGGGCCGCGAGTGCGACGCGCACCTGGATCTCGACGAAGACGCGCAGCAAGTCCGGCCGTCCGGCGCAGGCGCGGGCGAGCGCGTCGAGCGCGGCGTCGAGGGCGAAGCCTGCCTGCTTGCCGGCGGTGAAATGGCCGATCGCGGCCTGCACCTGCGCCGGGCGCAGCCGCAGCTCTGCCATCACGGCCCGCGCCGCCTCGACGTCCTGCTCGGAGACCCTTCCGTCCGCCTTCGCGATGTGTCCCATGACCTGGAAGGTCGTGCGAAAGAAGAGCTCGCCGATGGCCGCCGAGTCGAGCGCGGGGCGGGATGAGCGGTCGTGCTCGCTGTCGAACTGGTGGCCGACCAGCAAACCGACCGCCGCGCCGAACGGCCCGAGAGTCAGGAAGCCGAGCAGCCCTCCGACCACTTTCCCGGTCCACTGCATCATGGATTGCTATATTAGCTTGTCATGATCCCGGGGACCCTCTACCGCACCGCTCTCGGCAGCCTCGAGAGAATCCACGAGGGAAAGGTGCGTGACATCTACGCGGTGGATGCCGCAACGCTGCTGATCGTCACGACGGACCGGATGTCCGCCTTCGACGTGGTACTGCCCGACCCCATCCCGCAGAAGGGCCGAGTGCTCAATCAGATCTCGAGCTACTGGTTCGAGCGCACCGGCCACATCGTTCCGAACCACCTGACGGGCCTGCCCCTCGAGAGCGCGGTGCGCGACCCGGGCGAGCTCGCGCTGCTCGCCAACCGGGCCGTGATCGTGAGGCGCCTGCGGGCACTGCCGATCGAGGCGGTCGTGCGCGGGTACCTGATCGGCTCCGGCTGGAAGGACTACCAGAGGACCGGCTCCGTCTGCGGCATCGCCCTGCCCCACGGGCTGAAGCTCGCGGAGCGCCTGCCGCAGCCGATCTTCACGCCGGCGACGAAAGCCGCAGCGGGTGCGCACGATGAGAACATTTCCTTTGCGCAGGCCGAGGATCTCCTCGGGGCCCGCCTCGCCGGCGAGGTGCGCGACACGGCCATCGCCCTTTACAGGTTCGCCGCGCAGCATGCGGAGAAGCGCGGCATCCTCATCGCAGACACCAAGTTCGAGTTCGGGACGGACCCGACCGGCCGTCTCGTGCTCATCGATGAGGCGCTGACGCCGGACTCCTCGCGCTTCTGGCCTGCGGACACTTATCGCGCGGGCATCAGTCCGCCGAGCTTCGACAAGCAGTTCATCCGCGACTACCTCGAGACGCTCGGCTGGAACAAGCGGGCGCCGGGCCCGCGCCTGCCGGCGGACATCATCGCCAAGACGAGCGAGAAGTATCTCGAGGCACTCGCGCGGCTGACGCGAGATGAGGCGGCCTGACGCGCGACGAGGCGGCTGACGAGCGATGAGGCGGCCTAGCCGCCCGCCGCAACGGCACGCCGACACGCCGACACGCCGAGACGTCTCTGCTCTCGGGTCACTCTCCGGCGATCGTCATGTCGTCCACGAGCGCCGATCCGATCCGGATGGCGCCCCGCTCGTCGATGTCGTCGCCGAGCGCAACGAGATTGCGGTACATGTCGCGCAGATTCCCGGCGATCGTGATCTCGTGCACGGGATGAGCGATCGCGCCGTCCTCCACCCAGTAGCCGCTCGCCCCCCGCGAGTAATCGCCCGTCACCGGGTTGATGCCCTGGCCCATCAGCTCCGTCACATAAAGCGCGTTGCCCGCGCGCCGGAGCAGCGTCTCGAACGGGACGACATTTCCCGGGGCGTCGACGAACAGGTTGTGCACGCCCCCGGCATTGCCCGTCGTTTTCAGGCCCAATTTGCGCGCCGAGTAGCTGTCCAGCACGTAGCCCTGCAGCACGCCATCGCGCACCAGGCGGCGGTCTCGCGTGGCGACACCCTCATCGTCGAAGGGGCTGCTGCCGAGCGCCTTCGCGATGTGCGGGCGCTCCTCGATCTGCAAGAACCCGGGGAAGAGCGCCTGTCCGGCCGAGTCGAGCAGGAAGGACGATTTGCGGTACTGGCTTCCCCCGCGGATGGCGGCAAGGAAGCTGCGGATGAGGCCGCGAGCCATGTCGGGCGCGAACACGACGGGCGCGCGCCGCGTGGCGAGCCTGCGCGCGCCGAGCCGCGCGACTGCCCGCTCGGCCGCCCGCCGACCGATGAGCTCCGTCGGCTCGAGGTCCGCGGGATCGCGCGCGGTCGAGTACCAGTAGTCGCGCTGCAT
>JASHTA010000118.1 GCA_030040795.1 Gammaproteobacteria bacterium
CGTAACAAGACCCTCGTGCCCGCGATGATCGAGCCCTGCGACCGCCCGATCATGTTCGAGCTCACGCAAACCGCGGATCTCTCGCACTGGAAAGGCGCGGCGAACGACCCAGCGTGGCTGTCATTCCTCGCTGATGTGCGCCAGTTCGTCCAGCGCAATCGCTCGGCAACAGACGGTGCCACCCGCACGCCCGCCCCGGCAGCCCCACCCGCCCCAGCCCGAGTGTCCTCGGCAGCGCAGGTAGCCGCCGCGGCCCACGCACCCCCCGCGGCGCACGTTCCGGTCGGCGAGCGCGGCGATGCGCCGTCGCTGGCAGTGATGCCCTTCGCCAACCGCTCCGGCTTGCCTGAGGACGACGTCTTCTCGATCGGTATGGTCGAGGACGTCATCGACGCGCTGTCGCGCGGTGTCTACGTCCGTGTGCTCGCAAGCGCCGCGACAGCGCGCTTCCGAACCAGCGCCGTGCCGGACCTGCAAGCCATGAGCCGCGAGTTGGGCGTGCGCTACATCCTGGAGGGCAACGTGCGGCGCGCGGGCGCGAATCTGCGCGTCACGGCGCAACTGCTCGATGCCGCAACCGGAGCGATCCTGTGGACGCAGCGCTTCGAGCGCCCGCTTGCCGAGCTCGCCGCGCTGCAGGAGGAGCTGGTCCTGGAAGTCGCGACTCAACTCGGCGCGCAGGTCCATCGCATCGAGATGGAGCGCGCGCTGAAGAAGCCCGGCGATCTCACGGCCTGGGAGGCGTTGATGCGGGCCATCGCGGCGCTGCGTTTGCTGAAGGTTGCCAACATGGCCGCTTGTGCCGAGGAAGCCCGAAGGGCCGTCACTATTGCGCCGGACTACGGGCTCGCGCACGCCGTGCTCGCCATGGCGAGCGCTCTGCACTATGTCGCGACCGCTCCGGAAGATGCAGGACGGATCCGCGCGATTCGCGACCATATCGACAGCGCCCTGCAGCTGGACCCCGACAACCCCTTGGTGCTCGCCTACCTGTCGCTGGCCCTGGCTTGGATCGGTGACCCGGATGACGCTTGGCGCCACGCGGATCGCGCCGTCCGTCTCAATTCGAGCGCCGCCATGGTGCACCTGAGCGCCGGTGTCGCCTGCTTGTATCTCAATCGCCCCGACGAGGCGCTGGCGCACCTCGACGCCGACATCAAGGCTTCGCCCGGAGCACCGCTCAATTCGTTCAATTCCGACTACCAGGGCTGTGCCCACGTCCTCGCCGGTCGCTGGGCCCAGGCGATCGCAGCCTTTGACCACGCGCTTGCGACATATCCGGACAACGCCCTGGCGCTCGTCATCAAGGCGATCGTTCTTCAAAAGGGCGGCCATACGGCAGAGGCGAGCGATCTGTTGCTCCATGCTCGCAGGGCGGAGACGTCTGGCTCGCTCGCCGTGTGGGAGTTGAACGTCAACAGAATCTTCGCGCGCAGCGCGGTGCGCGAGGAGCTGCTACACCACCTCCGCGCGGTCTGGGCGCAAAGCGACCCCGCCCCATGAGCGACTCCCCCACGTGACCGTGCCTCCGTTCACTGCAACGAGGAACTGATGGACCGTTAACATCGTAAGTCTTTGTTTTAGCAATGGTGATTTGCGCGCGGCCACCGCCACGCGGCCAGCGAGCCGGGGGCCACGGCTTAGCGCGGGACGTCCGTTCGTGCCAAAATCTGCGGACCGTAGCGAGTGGCAACTCGCCCGCCAAGCCGGGGCAGCGGGCTTCGTCCGCTGTACGAACTGGGGTCGTGTTTGCCCGACATCTTTCTCTCTTACAACCGCGAGGACCAAGTGGTGGCGCGCCGCTTCGCGGACGCGTTCGAGCGCGCGGGCTTCAGTGTCTGGTGGGACGCGACGCTACGCTCGGGGGAGGCCTACGACGAGGTGACGGAGAACGCCCTGCGTACGGCGAAGGCCGTCGTCGTGCTGTGGTCGAAGAAATCGGTCGTCTCGCGCTGGGTGCGCGCGGAGGCGACCCTCGCCGATCGCAACAAAACGTTGGTCCCCGCGATGATCGAGCCTTGCGACCGGCCGATCATGTTCGAGCTCACGCAGACAGCGGATCTCTCGCACTGGAAGGGCGATGGAAACGACCCGGCGTGGCGCGCCTACGTCGCCGATGTGCGCCGATTCGTCGAGCGGGGCGGCACTGCACCCTCGAGCGCTCCACCACCGGCGAGCGCATCCCGGCCAACGCCGTCGATTCCGACGGCCGCTTCGGCCGCTCAACCGTCGGACCGGCTCTCGATCTGCGTCCTGCCGTTCGCCAACATGAGCAACGAGAGCGAGCAGGAGTACTTTGCCGACGGCATCACCGAGGACATCATTACCGACCTCTCGAAGGTTTCGGCGCTCGCGGTCATCTCGCGCAATTCGGCGTTCACGTTCAAAGGCAAGCACGTCGACCTGCGGCAGGTCGCGCGGCAGCTCGAGGTGACTCACGTGCTCGAAGGGAGCGTGCGCAAGTCGGGCAACCGCGTGCGCATCACCGCGCAGCTCATCGAGGCGGCGCGAGACAGTCACGTTTGGGCCGAGCGCTACGATCGCGACCTCTCCGACATCTTTGCGTTGCAGGACGAGATCTCGCAGGCGATCGTCAACGCCCTGAAGCTCACGCTGTTTCCGGAGGAGAAGAAGGCGATCGAGGAGCGTGGGACGACGAATGTCGACGCCTACGACCGGTATCTGCGCGCGCGGGCGCTGCTGCACCAGCAGGGCGCCGCCGAGCTGCGCCGCGCCATGCAGATCTTCCGGGAGGCGCTCACGCTCGATGCCGGCTTCGTTCCTGCGTGGCGTGGACTGTATCAGGCCCACCGGGACGCGATCCTCTATGTTGCCGAGAGCATCGAGGAAGCGCTCGCCGGCATGGCCGAGGCGACCGGCCATATTCTGACGCTGGCTCCCGATGCGTGGTGGAGTCACTCGTTACGCGCGGCCCAGCTCACCGATCAGCGCAGGTGGTCCGAGGCGGGCGCCGCTGCCCAGGCGGCGCTGGTCGCCGCACCCGCCTCCGAGGTGGATGCCCTCTGGACCTATATCAACTTCCTCGTTGCCGTCGGACGCATGGAGGAAGCCGTTCCGTTTGCCGAGCGCACGCGCCGCACAGACCCGCTGTCTCTCTTGGCATCCGTCGTCGTGGGCGCGGTGTTCGAGTTCAGTGGCCGCCTCACGGAGGCCGATGCAGAATACGAGCGCAGCAAGGATCTCGCGGGCGACCGCGACATGGTGGAATACTTTGCCCTGTTCCGAGCCCTTGCGCGCGGTGGTGCGCCGGCGGGCAAGGCTTTGATGAGCCGATGCATGGCGTACGCGACCCTCCCGCTGGCGGGGCTCGAGGATCTGCCGGACATATTCGACCAGACGGAGACGATGCTCGAGAGGCTCCGGCGGGCGCAGACGAACGCGGTCAATCAGGATGCGACCCGTCAGTTCAAAATTGCCCTGTGGGCCGCATGGCATCGCGAAGGGGCGCTCGCCGCAACCGCTCTGCGCCGGTTCGCCATCGACCTGCATTCACCGCGTACCGGCGCGATCTGGCATCCGGCTTTGAGCGAAGTGCGCAGGACGCCGGCGTTCAAGCGGATCCTGCGCGATCTCGGGCTCGTGGATTACTGGCGCCAAACAGGCAAGTGGGGCGACTTCGCCAGGCCCGTGGGCGATGACGATTTCGAGGTCATCGGATAGGCGGCGCGAGGCGGAATCGAGATGGCGGATATCTTTATCTCCTACAACCGCGAGGACCAGGCGGTGGCTCGCCGGTTCGCGGAAGCGTTCGAGCGCGAAGGCTTCAGCGTCTGGTGGGACGCGACGCTGCGTTCGGGGGAGGCCTACGATCAGGTCACCGAGCGGGCGCTGAAGAGCGCCAGGGCCGTCGCGGTGCTCTGGTCCACGCGCTCGGTGGAATCGCGTTGGGTTCGCGCCGAGGCCACTCTCGCCGACCGTAACAAGACGCTCGTGCCCGCGATGATCGAGCCTTGTGATCGTCCGATCATGTTCGAGCTCACGCAGACCGCGGACCTCTCGCACTGGCAGGGCGATGCGAACGATCCGGCGTGGCGCGCCTATGTCGCGGACGTACGCGGGTTCGTTGAGCGGAA
>JASHTA010000119.1 GCA_030040795.1 Gammaproteobacteria bacterium
GCCTGTCGGATCCGACGGACGCGGGGACGGTACGCGCGGCTCGGCTCGACTGGGACCCGCAACGCGGCGCGCGGCAGGCGCGCATGCTCGATCACTATCGGCGCCTGCTTGCGGTACGCCGGCGCGAGATCGTCCCCCTCATCCGGCGAATTCGCTCCGGTGCCTGTATCGAAGCGCAAGAGCGAGGCGCGCTCGCCGTCGACTGGAGCCTCACGGACGGCGGATGGTTGCGCCTGCTCGCCAATCTGACGGATCGCGCTGTAGGTGCGGCCGGAGGTAGGCCACGAGCGCCCGGACCCAGGCCACGAGCGCCCGGAGGTAGGCCGCGAGCGCCCGGACTCGAGACACGAGCGGTCGCACGCGGGGCCGAATCCCAGGCCGAGCACGTGATCTTCACAACCCATCCCCCTGCCGCGGCAGTCATCGCGCGGAACGAGCTCGAGCCTTGGAGCGTCACGTGGCTGCTGGAGCGCGGCCATGACGACCGCTGAGCGAGAGCCACAGGCGCAGCGCCCTCGCCGCGCGATCATCCCGCGCGCCACTTACCGCCTGCAGCTCGGCGCATCCTTCACGCTCCGCGACGCCACGGCGCTCGTGCCGTACCTTTCCCGTCTCGGCGTAAGCCACGTGTACTGCTCGCCGTATTTGCGAGCCCGCCCCGGCAGCACTCACGGTTACGACATCGTGGATCACAACCGCCTCAATCCCGAGATCGGCGATCGCGACGATCTCGAGCGCTTCGTCGCTGCGTTGCGCGCGCATCGCATGGGGCACATTCTCGACTTCGTCCCCAATCACGTCGGCATCATGGGAGCCGAGAACGCCTGGTGGATGGATGTGCTCGAGAACGGCGAGGCCTCGATCTATGCGCAGTTCTTCGACATCGACTGGCAGCCGGTCAATCCGGCGCTCGCGGGCAAGGTGCTCGTTCCCGTCCTCGGCGACCACTATGGAGACGTGCTCGAGCGCGGCGAGATCGAGCTGCGCTTCGAGCGCGCATCCGGCTCGTTCGCCGTCTTCTATCATGAGCACCGCTTTCCGCTCGATCCGCGCGACTACGCATCGATCCTCGAGCGCGCGCTCGCCATCGCGCGGCGTGACACGCTCTCGGATCTCGAGCGCGCCGATATCTCGAGTCTCGCCGCCGCCTTCGGCCACCTGCCGGAGCGCGGCGCTCCGACGCCCGCGGCGATCGAAGAGCGCAATCGCGACAAAGAGGTCCACAAGCGGCGGCTCGCCGCCCTGTGCGCGGGAAACGCCGCATTCGCGGAGGCTGTCGCGGCGGCAACGCAGGCCCTCGCCGGCCGGCCCGGCGATGCCTCGAGCTGGGATGCGCTGCACGCGCTGCTCGAGTCTCAGGCCTATCGGCTCGCGTACTGGCGCGTGGCGTCGGATGAGATCAATTACCGGCGCTTCTTCGACATCAACGATCTCGCCGCGCTGCGCATGGAGAACGAGGCCGTGTTCGAGGCGACCCACCGCCTGGTGCTCGAGCTCCTCGCTCAGGGCAAGATCGACGGCTTGAGGATCGATCATCCGGACGGACTTTACGATCCGGCGGGATACTTTCGACGGCTGCAAGGGCGCGCAGCAACGATCGGCGCGGGCGCGCCGGCGACCACGGAGCTGCCTCTGTATCTCGTCGTCGAGAAGATCACCGCCGGATTCGAGCGCCTGCCGGAGGACTGGCCGGTGCACGGCACGACCGGGTACGGCTTCGCGAACGTCGTCAACGGCCTGCTCATCGACGGCGGCGCGAAGGCGCGCATCGGCCGGATCTATCGCGCGTTCATCGGCGAGCCGCTCGAGTGGGCGAGCGTCGCATACGAGGCGAAGCGCCTCATTGTCGGAAGCTCGCTCGCCGCCGAGCTCAACGTGATCGCTTATCAGCTCGCGCGCATCGCGGGCGCCTCCCGGCATACGCGCGATCTCACGCTCGCGAGCCTCAAGGCCGCGCTCACGGAGATCATCGCCTGCTTTCCGGTGTACCGCACGTACATCGTCTCGAGCGTGTCGAGCGAGGACCGGCGATACATCGACTGGGCCCTCGCGGCAGCCCGCCGGCGCGGTGCGGTGATCGATACGGCCGTTTACGACTTCGTGCGAGGCATCCTGCTCGGCGAGGGGCCTGGAGCCGAGCCGGCCGTCGCGAGCGCGGCGCGCGCGTTCACGATGAAGCTGCAGCAGCTGACCGCCCCCGTCACGGCGAAGGGCCTCGAGGACACGGCGTTCTACCGCTTCAACCGGCTCGTCTCGCTCAACGAGGTCGGAGGGGACCCGGACAATTTCGGCGCAAGCGTACGCGCGTTTCATGCCGATGCCGAGCAGCGTGCGCGCAAGTGGCCGCACGAGCTTCTCGCGAGCTCCACGCACGACACCAAGCGCTCGGAGGACGTGCGCGCTCGCATCGATGTGCTCTCGGAGATGCCCACCGAGTGGCGCAGCGCGCTCGAGCGCTGGAGCCGCATGAACCGGGCGCGGCGCCGCGAGGTGGACGGACTGCCGGCGCCTTCGCGGAACGACGAATACCTTCTCTACGAGACCCTGCTCGGCACGCTGCCGCTCGAGGCCGCCGAAGGGAATCTGCCGGAGGGTTTCTGCGGACGCATCGAGGCCTACATGGTGAAGGCCGTGCGGGAGGCGAAGCTCCGCTCGAGCTGGTCCAGCGTCAACTCCGCCTATGAGGCTGCCCTGCAGGAGTTCATCCGTGGCATTCTCGACCCTCGGCCCGGCAATCTGTTCTTCGCCGACCTTGCGGCGAGCGTGCAACGCATCGCGCGCTTCGGCCTCCTCGCCGCCCTCTCGCAAACGCTGTGCAAGCTCACGGCGCCCGGTGTGCCGGATCTGTACCAGGGCACCGAGCTGTGGGACTTCTCGCTCGTCGATCCGGACAACCGCCGGCCGGTCGATTACGCCCTGAGGCAGCGGCTCCTCGCCGAGCTGCAAGGTGGGGACGCCTCGCCCCCGAGCGAGACTGCGGCGCGGGCCCGGGCACTGCTGGATACTCTGCCCAATGGCCGCGCCAAACTGTATGTGATCGCGCGCGCGCTCGAGTGGCGCCGAGCTCACGAGCTGCTGTTCAGCTACGGCGACTACGTCGCGCTGCGGGTCGCAGGGCCCTGCGCGGCGCACCTGTGCGCATTCGCCCGGCGGCACGGACCGGAGCTCGCCATCACGGTCGCGCCGCGCCTGTACCGAAAGCTTCTGCGGCGCGGACCGGACTGGCCGCTCGGGCGCGCCTGGAGCGACACCTGGATCGAGTTGCCAGCGGACCTTTCGCCAGGCATGCTGACTGACCTCTTCGACGGTGCCCGCCTGCCGGTCCGCCACCGCGACGGACGGCCTGCGCTACCTGTCCAGGAGGTGCTCCAGAACTTCCCCGTCGCGCTCCTCACAGCGACTCCTTCAGAACAAGAATCCTCGCCATGAGACCCCGAACCGTCGCCTACCTCATCGTGCTGCTGCTCCTGCTGGTGTTCGTGCTCGCAAACTGGAACGTCATCGCGAGCTCGCACGAGATCAGCTTCCTCGTGGGCCGGGTCACCGCACCCCTCGGGGTGCTCATCCTGGTCATCGCGGCCCTGGTCTTTGCGATCGACCTCGTCTCCCACGCCTTCTCGCGGCGCTCGTGGGATCAGGAGCGCCGCACCCTCTCCCAGGAGATGGAGCGGCTGCGCGTGCGGGCGGAACAAGCCGAGGAATCGCGCATCGAGGGGGTGCGCGAGCTCATCGAGCGCGAGACGGCCGTGATCCGCGGCCAGCTCGATCGGCTGCTCGCGAGCCTCTCACGGAGGTGACCGGTGCGCCGCGGGCGCGCGAACTCGATCATCGGTATCCGCGTGCCTGTAGCGTGAAGAGGTGCGCGTAGCGTCCGCCGAGCCTCATCAGCTCCTCGTGGCTGCCGCGCTCGATGATACGCCCGCGGTCGAGCACGATGATCTCGCCAGCCATGCGCACGGTCGAGAAGCGGTGCGAGATGACGATGGTGATGCGCGACTGGGAGAGCTGGCGGAAGTGCTCGAAGATCTCGGCTTCCGCCTGGGCGTCCATGGAGGCGGTCGGCTCATCGAGCACCAGGATGTCCGCGCGCGTGCGCATGAACGCGCGCGACAGCGCGATCTTCTGCCACTGGCCGCCCGAGAGCTCGCGCCCGTCGCGGAACCATTTGCCGAGCTGGGTGTAGTAGCCCGCGGGCAGCCTCTCGACGAAATCGCTCGCCATGCCCTTCTCGGCCGCAGTGCGCCAGCGCTCTTCATCGTCGAAGTAGCGGTCGTCTCCGGCGCCGACGTTCTCGCCGACCAGCATCTGATAGCGGTTGAAATCCTGGAAGATGACACCGATACGCTCGCGCAGCGCCACCTCGTCCCAGTCGGCAAGATCGCGTCCATCGAGCAGGATCCGTCCGCTCGTTGGAGCGTAGAGCCGGGTGAGAAGCTTGATGAGCGTCGTCTTGCCGGAGCCGTTCTCGCCGACGAGCGCGAGGCTCGCCCCGGGAGGAAGGTGCAGGCTCACGCCCTCGAGAGCCGGCTGCTGCGCCCCGGGGTAGGTGAAGCTCACATTCTCGAAGCGGATGCCGTCCGCGGGGTCCGGACCCCGCGCGACCGAGCCGGAGGGCTCCGGCACCTGCGTCTCGAGATATTCATAGAGCGTCGAGAGGTACAGGTTGTCCTCGTACATGCCGCCGAGGGCCGAGAGGATCGCGGAGACGGCCGCCTGGCCCTGCCTGAACAGGATGAAGTAGCGCGTCATCTGGCCGATCGTGATGAGCCGCCGCACCGTGCTGATCCCGATCCACGCGTACGCGCCATAGAGCGCGACCGTCGCGATGAGTCCGAGCGAGAAGCCCCAGAGGTCGCGGCGGATGGTGAGCGCGCGGTCCTGGTCGTAGAGCGTGTGGAAGATGTCGCGATAGCGCCCGAGCAGGCGCTGGCCGAGCCCGTAGAGCTTCACCTCCTTGGCGTGGTCCTCCCTGGCGAGCACCGTCTCGAGGTAGGTCTGCATGCGCGTCTCGGGCGTGCGCCAGCGGAACAGCCGAAAGGCATCACCGGAGAACTTCGCTTCCGCGACGAATGCCGGTACCCCGGCGAGGAGCAGCACGGCGACCGCCCACGGAGAGAATCGCACCAGCAGCGCACCGCTGCTCACGAGCGAGAGGGCGTTCTGCAGCAGGCCGAACGTGCTGGTCACGAGCGACAGCGGCCGGCTCGAAGCCTCGCGGCGCGCGCGGGTGAGCTTGTCGTAGAACTCCGAGTCCTCGAAGTGCGCGAGCGTGAGTGTCAGCGCCTTCTCGAGGATCATCTCGTTCACGCGCTGGCCGAGCTGCGCGCGCAGCAGCGACTGGCAGAACGTGATCCCTCGCTGAGCCGCGGCAATCGAGGCGACGAGGATCCCCTCCAGAATGACGAGATTCACGACCTGCGAGGCATCCTCGCTGTGCGCGCGGATGGCGGCATTCGCGGCGTCGACGATCATCCCCGTGACGTAGGCGGTCAACGGGGGCAGCACGCCCGCAACGACCGTGAGCAATGCAAAAGCGATCGACAGGCCGCGGTTGGTGTGCCAGACGAGCTCGAGCGCGCGCCGGCTGTACCGGAAGACGCCGAAGAAGCCCTGCAACGTCGCGTCCTGCACGGCTTCATGCGGCGGAGGAGCGCTACGGCGCGGTCGAGACCGCGCGGGGGGAACATGGGCCGCCATGCGCGGAAGTGTGCAGCTGTGCGGTCTGCGTAGGCAACGCCCGGCCCAGCGTCGGCGAGGGAGGCGATGGATCAGCGAGAGACGCGCCGGGAGGCGAACGGGTTCCTTCCGCTTCTCACGCTGTACTCGGCGAGGAGATAGGCGGCGGCGCTCCAGGACTGTCCGGCCATGCCGCGCGCACCGAGCGTCCGGCCGTGCAGCCACTCGGTGAACCGCCAGTTGCCGAGCGAGCAGACCTCGGCGAGCTTGACGAGCTCTTTACGCGCCGCGGCGGTGCGGCCGCACGCGGCGAGCGCCATGACCCAGAACCCACCGATCAGAGGCCATATGCCGCCGTTGTGGTACTGCCACGCAAAATTCTGCCGGTGGCGGGACATGTAGGCCCGCCATAAGAAGTGCGTCTGGCGAATCGGACGCACGACGGCGCGTGCCGGATACGGGACGTGGACGCGCGCGGCAAGCAGCGCACGCACTGTGCGGCCGCGCGCGTGCGCGTCCGCAAGCCCGAGCAGGACGGCGAGCACATTGCCGAGCACATCGCCCTCCTCTCCGAAGAAGGAGAAGTTCACGAAGCTCAGATACAAATCGCGCGCGTGCGCGTTGCGCAGCGCGAAGTCCGCAAGCAGATGTCCACGGCGGTACTGCTTGACCGTCCGCGAGGAGAAGGGGTGGAACAAGCCGTTGAAGCTCGCGCGCGTCGCGGCCGCATTGGCGAGCCCGTAGAGGCGCTTCACGTGGTACCACAGCGCATTCGTATACAGCACGAATCCCGACCGCGGCATGATGTCTGCCCAGTCGCTCGCCTCGTTCTGCTGCAGCAGGAAGAAGCGCTGATGCTCCTGCGCGGCGAGCCAGCCGAGCGCCCGGCGGACGGAACGCGCATGCGAGCGCACGAGGCCGCGCGGCAGTCCCCGCGCATCCAGAAAGGCCATGGCGATGAGCCACCAAAGCGTCGAGTCGATGCAGCCGAGGTACCAGAAGTCGGCTTCGCGCCGGCGCACGTCGACGAACTTCGGAATCTGGCCATTCGGCGCCTGATGGCGGGCGAGCGTGCGCAAGCTCGCGGCCGCCTGCCGCATCAAGTCCGCCTCGCCCGTGAGCGCCATGGCGATCGAGCAAATGGCCGCGTCGCGGCCGAAGATGGCCGTGTAGCCGAACTTCTCCGCCCGCCCGCCGGGCGTCGCCGCGAGCGTGCCGGCAGGAGTCAGATTCCGCCTGAGCAGCTCGATTGCGCGATCGCGGCAGGTGCCGAGCAGGGTCCGTGGCCCATCGAGAGCATGAAGCTGCGCAGCCATCTCGGTCAGTATGGCACGCCTCGATGCGGCGCCCGGGATTTTGGCCTCACGCCCCCGTTCTGCTACCCTTCGCGCCCCGAATTTTTAGGACGTGCAGCCGTCCATGAACCGCCCCATCCGCAACATCGCCATCATCGCCCACGTCGATCACGGCAAGACGACGCTGGTCGACTGCCTGCTCAAGCAGTCGGGCACCTTCGCCGCGCACGAGAAGATCGGGGAGCGGATCATGGATACGAACGACATCGAGCGGGAGCGCGGCATCACCATCCTCGCCAAGAATTGCGCGATCGATTACGGCGGCACGCGCATCAACATCGTCGACACGCCGGGGCATGCGGACTTCGGCGGCGAGGTGGAGCGGGTCCTGTCGATGGTGGACGGCGTGCTGCTGCTCGTGGATGCCGTGGAAGGCCCGATGCCTCAAACGCGCTTCGTCACGCGCAAGGCGCTCGCCCTGGGGCACAAGGCCATCGTCGTCGTCAACAAGATCGACCGCCCGGGCGCGCGGCCCGGATGGGTCGTCGACAAGACTTTCGAGCTGTTCGACCGCCTGGGAGCGAACGATGCGCAGCTCGACTTTCCCGTCATCTACGCCTCGGCGCTGCAAGGGTGGGCCACGACGGAGCCGACGGAGCGGCGCCCGGACATGGCCGCGCTCTTCGAGGCCATCCTGCAGTATGTCCCTTCGCCGGCAACCGATTCGGACGCTCCATTGCAGCTGCAGGTCTCGACGCTCGATTCCAACAGCTACGTGGGACGCATCGGCATCGGCCGCATTCGGCGCGGCACCTTGAGGGCCGGGCAGACGGTCGCGCTGCGCTTCGGGGAGGAGGATCACGGCACGGCGAAGGTCGGCCAAGTGC
>JASHTA010000120.1 GCA_030040795.1 Gammaproteobacteria bacterium
CCCGGCCTCCGGCCTTGAAGCGCTCGCCTCGCCCGGAGACCGCGCGGAAGCCGAGAAAATGATCGCGGGCCGCTCCCGCCGAGACGCGGCGCGATCCCGAGAGGTTCGCGGCGAGCACTCCCCCGAGCGTAGGGTTCCCCGCTGCGCCGAGAAGCCGACTCCAGTCCGGCGGCTCGAACGCAAGGCGCTGCGAATGCTCGGCGAGGGCGTCCGCCACTACACCGATTGGCGTCGCCGCGTGGGCCGTCAGCACGAGCTCGCCGGGCTCGTAATCCACGATGCCGCTCAGCGCCGAGACATCGAGAATCTCCGCAGCGACGGGTCTGCCGACGCCGCGCTTGGAGCCGCCCGCGGTTGTCTCGAGGGGGCAGGAAGTCGCCGCGATGATCTCCGCGACATCCGCCTCGTCCCGCGGCTGGAGCATGTGTACGCCTCAGAACCGAGGCAGATGGGCGAACCGCTCCGCCCCCCCGCCCTCGCCGCGTCCTGCCGCGCCGTCGCCGCGTCCTGCCGCGCCCTCGCCGCGCCCTGATCCGCCCTCGCTGCGTCCGGGCTCACCTTCGCTGCGCCGCGGCCCGGAGTGGACGTGCATTCGTCCTTCCTCCGCGCACCGATGCAGGCTCGGGAACACCTTGCCGGGGTTGAACCGCGCCTCCGGGTCGAACGCCTGCTTGACTCGGTGCTGGATCTCCAGGTCCACGGCCGTGAACTGATAAGTCATCAGATCGCGCTTCTCCAGCCCGACGCCGTGCTCGCCAGTGAGCACGCCGCCCACATCCACGCAGAGCTTGAGGATATCGGCGCCGAAGGCCTCCGCGCGCTCGAGCTCGCCGGGTCGGTTCGCGTCGTACAAGATGAGGGGGTGCAAGTTGCCGTCGCCGGCGTGAAACACGTTGGCGACGCGCAGTCCGTAGCGCTCCGACATCTGGTAGATGGCTCGCAGCACGCGGGGCAGCTCGCGGCGGGGGATGGTGCCGTCCATGCAATAGTAGTCCGGGCTCAACCGCCCGACCGCCGGGAAGGCGGCCTTGCGGCCAGCCCAGAAGGCAAGGCGCTCCGCCTCGCTCGAGGATGTCCTGCAGCTCGATGCGCCGTGCGCCCGCGCGAGCTCGCCGACCCGGCCGAGGAGGAAGTCCACCTCGGCCGCGGACCCATCGAGCTCGACGATCAGCAGCGCCTCGGCCTCGAGCGGATAGCCCACGTGCACGAACGCCTCCGCGGCTTGGATAGCAGGCCTGTCCATCATCTCCATTCCCGCCGGCACGATCCCGGCGGCGATGACGCCGGCGACGCACGCTCCCGCACCCTCTGTGGTCGGAAATCCGATGAGCAGCGCGCGCGCGCTCGGGGGCCGGCGCAGGATGCGCACCGTCACCTCGGTCACGATGCCGAGGAGGCCTTCCGACCCGGTGAGCAGCCCGAGCAAGTCGTAATGCCCCGCGTCGAGATGCTTGCCGCCAAGGTGGACGATCTCTCCATCCGGCAGGACGAGCTGCGCGCCGAGCACGTTGTTCGTGGTGAGGCCGTACTTGAGGCAATGCACGCCTCCCGAGTTCTCCGCGACATTGCCGCCGATCGTGCAGGCGATCTGGCTCGAGGGGTCGGGAGCGTAGTAGAAGCCGGCGCCCGCCACGGCGTGCGTGATCGCGAGATTGGGCACGCCGCTCTGCGCGACCACACAGCGATTCTCGTAGTCGACCGCGAGGATGCGATTGAACATGCCGAGACCGATCACGATCGCATCGGCGACCGGGATGGCTCCGCCGGAGAGGGACGTACCGGCGCCGCGTGCGACGATGCTCAATCCCTCGCGGTGTGCGAATCGCAGCAGATCCGACACCTGCTCGACGGTCCGAGGAAGAACGACGGCGAGCGGCTTTTGCCGATAGGCGGTGAGCGCATCGGTCTCGTAGGCCGCGAGCTGAAGCGCATCGTCGATCAAGCTCTGCGGCGGGGCGATCGAGCGCAGCGCGCGCAGGATCTCGGGCCTGCGCGCCAGCACCGCCCGGTCGGGCTCGGGAAGCGAGACCACTCGGGCCTCAGCCGGCCTTTCTGTGCTCCGCGGTCCGAGCTTCATCGTGCGCCTTCAGCGCGACGGAGAAGCCCGAGCGGGCGAGCATCGAGAGCAGCTGCGGGGAGAGGGTGAAGGTGAAGTCGCTTCCGCCGATCACCTCCACCAGCAGTTCGACGGTTGCGCCCTCCGACTGCAGGCGCGAGAAAAAGGGCTGCGATCGGCGCAGCTGCACGACGGCCTGCAGCAGGACGGTCTCCGGCTCGGCGAGCAACGCGGCAGCGGCGGCGTGCAGGCTCGCGTCGAGCTCCCGAAGCTCGCTCGTCCAGTAGCTCTCGCGATAGGTGCCCTCGAGAAGCTGGCCCCGGGCGGTACGCCGCGCATCTCCCGCCTTCCAGCTGTGCTGGGGCTCAAAACCGAGCGCGCGCGTGATCTCACGGGGATCGATGGTCGGGTGCCGGATGCTGAGCGAGACCGTGAAAGTATCGAGGTGCATCGAAGGGACGATATCGGACACTGGCCCTCCTCCTGGAAGCCTACAGCATGAGGCAGCGCATGCGGAGCCGCAACCACCGGGCGGATGCGTCACGATTCCGCGGGAAGACGGGGCCCGTGCGGGCATGAAGTCTGCTTGATCCTCTGTCCTCGCGCCTCAAGGGATCTCGCGCCGGTTCATGAGCCTGACTTTTCGTTCGCCTGGGATGGCGGGCAGTCGTACCGCCGCCGCGGAGGATGCCGGGAATTACGCCGCGGGGCGGCCCCTTCCCGTTCGGCTGCTCAAGCTGCTGTCGCACGTCCTGCCCGGCGAGCGCCTGAAGACCGCCTTCTATCTCGGCTGCATCGATCTGCCCCGGCGCATGGTGCGCGATGCGCTCTTCGCCTTCTACCGTTTCGACCACGTCTACGCCGCGCTGCGCCAATTCGGCGCGGAGTACACGGGAGGCGCCTCCATCCTCGAGTTCGGCACTTCCGATGGCTACGCGTTCGCCAAGCTGCTCTATGCGACGCGCTATCTCGGCCTGGAGAGCCGCATCGCCGTGCACACGTTCGACAGCTTCGAAGGCATGCCGCCGCCGGCGGACGAGAAGGATCGGGAATGGATCGCGGGCGATGACTGGGTCGCCGGGGAGTTCAAAGGGCGCTACGAAGCGCTCCAGGACTATTGCCGCAAGCGCGGCTATCGCAACGCTCACGTGCACCGCGGCCGTTTCGACCAGTCGATCGATGCCGCCGTTCTCGCCTCGCTCGAGCAGCATCCGCCGATCCTCATCTGGGTGGACTGCGACTACTATTCCTCCACGCGCACGGTATTCGAGCGCCTGATCGATCGGATCCCGAACGGTTGCATCCTCTACTTCGACGAGTTCGACAACCTCAACTACGGCTCTCGCCTGACGGGCGAGGCACGCATGGTCCACGAGATCAACCACGGACTGTTCGGCGAGAACACCGAGCTCGTCCTCGATCCGCGCCTCTCGCTGCACTCTCGGCGCATCTACCGCTTCGTCCGGGTGCCGCCCAATCGGATGCTCACACTGCGCCGGGGAGAGAACACGAGCACCCGCGTACGCTGGCGCGGAGATGGCTCTCCGCTGCCCTGATTCGCCCGCGCCTGCTGCACGGACTCGCCCTCGCCGCGGCTCCCGCCGCTCGAGGCCGCTGCCTCGCTCTCGTGCGCCCAAGCTGGTGTAGCATGGCGCCCTCTCGAGCGCACGATAGGACCTGCAAGTGAGCCGTTTCGATCCCTCTCGCCTCACGCGCCGTGAGGCTCTCGCGGCCGGGCTGCTCGCCGGGGCCGGACTCCTGTCGGGGTCCGCCGCGCCCGCGGCCGAGCGTCGCGAGGCCCGCGGCAAACACCGCCTGATCGAGAAGCCGATTCCCTCCACCGGCGAACGACTGCCCGTCGTCGGACTCGGCACCAATCGGTTCAGCCCGCGCACTCCGGAGGCTCTCGCCAAGCTTCGGGCCGTCCTTCAGGAGATGCCGGAGCTCGGAGGCAAAGTCGTCGATACGGCCGCGATCTACCGGGGCTCCGAGTCGGTCATCGGCGATGCGCTCGCGAGCTTCGGCATCCGCGACCGACTCTTCCTCGCAACGAAGGTGATGGCACGCGACGGCGCCTCGGGCAAGGCGTCCATCGAGCGCTCGTTCCAGGCACTGAAGACCCCGCGCATCGACCTCTTCCAAGTCCACAACCTGATGGACATGGACGAGATGGTTCCGTTGCTGCTGGACATGAAAAAGGCCGGCCGCATCCGCTATGTCGGCATCACTGCGGTGACGCCGGCGGTTCACGGGCGCATGGCCGATGCCCTCGCCAAGTTTCCGCTCGATTTCATCCAGGTGGACTACTCGATCGGCGATCGCGACGCGGCAAGCCGGGTTCTGCCCCTGGCGAAGGATCGCGGCGTCGCCGTGCTCATCAACGTTCCATTCGGTGGTCTGCGCGGCGGAGGCGCGAGCGCCGCCTTTGCGCGCGTCCAAGGCCGCGCGCTTCCGCAGTGGGCTCAGGAGATCGGGGTGACGAGCTGGGGACAGCTCCTGCTCAAGTACGTGGTGTCGCATCCGGCCGTGACGTGCGCGATTCCCGGCACGACGGAGGTGAGCCATCTCGCGGACAACCTCGAGGCCGCCCACGGCCGGCTGCTCGATGCCGCCGAGCGCACGCGCCTCGAGAAGCTCTGGGATTCGATGGGCTGACACCCCGTCTCGGTGGACAGCTGAGCAGCCCCACCGTCAGGCGGGCTTGCCGGGCGTCGGGGCCCCTTCGAGCCAGGCCCGGCCTTCCGTATAGAGCTGCTGCACTTCCGGCCCGCGCAGGCCGGGCAGCCCCGATTTCTTGACGGGATAGCCGATCCGCGTCTGCAGGTACGCGAGGTGCCGGTAGCCTTCCGGGAAGCTCGCCAGCAGCTGCGCATCGAGCTTGAGAGCCGCACCGGGCACGACGGGATCGATTCGATCCTTCTCGTAGATCGGCTGCCGGCGCACCATGCCCCAGTGCCCGGCCCGCCGCTCGAAGAAGTCATAGAACCGTCCGGTGCACACCACGTCGCACAAGACGCCATCGACGGTCGCACGCTGGCTGATCGTCATCTTCGTCTGCGCGACCGCTCGCGATCCGGCGATGTCGCAGCTGAAGCCGCCGTGAAAGTGCAGGATGCTGACGCCCTTCTCGAACCCCTCGCGCCGCGCGCGAACGAATTCGCTTGCGGGCGCCTGCAGCCACGTCGCGCTCATCCAGCCGTCCTCGTGCCAGAGAGCCGCAAAGCGCTCCCAATCTCCGCTGTCGCTGTAGAGGATCCACCGGTCCACGATCTCTTGGATCGCCCCTCGCTCGGCATTGATGTCGCTCGACATTGCGGTACTCTCTCCAGGCATCATGGCAACGAAGCGCAGCGCGACAGTTTCGGCCTGGATGCTGCTCTCGGCAACCGCTTCGATGGCAGCTGTCGCGGCGCCGTCCGTGTGCGCGCCCGATCCTGCAACATCGTTCGCCGCCGGAGCGATGCGACCGGTGGCCGTGGACGCCCGTGCGACGATCGGAGCGCTTCGCTCCTTGCAGGGCGTGAATGGCGCCCCCGCGCCCGGCATGCACAAGCCGCCGGGCTTCACCTTCGGCGGCTGGAACATGCCGCAGGATGTGAACGCGGCGAAGGGTTATCGGATGGCGCACATCGATCTCGTGCGCACGCACGATGCGTACGGCCCCGGCGACATCGACGCCCAGTTCGGCGCGCCGCCCTCGCCGAACGGTTTCGATGTCTCCTCGGCGCGCAACGGGCTCGATATCTATCCCGACCTCACCGCCGACCCCGACAATCCGCAGAGCTACCACTTCGGGCCGACGGATCGGCTCGTCGCCTCGATCGTCGGCATCGGTGCGCAAGCGATCTTCCGGCTGGGCCGCAGCGAAACGTCGGATGTCGCGCCGCCCAAGGACTTCGATCGGTACGCCTCCGTAGTCGAGCACATCGTCCTGCACTACAACCGCGGCTGGGCGCACGGATACCGCTATGGGCTGCGCTACTGGGAGGTCTGGAACGAGCCCGATCTCGGGAAGCTCTTCTGGGGCGGCACTCCGCAACAGTTCTACGAGCTTTATGAGAAGCTCGCGCGCGCCGTCAAGCGCGCAGATCCCACGGCACTCGTCGGCGGACCGACGCTCGCCAAGCCGAACGACGATTCTCCCTACCAGGACGGTTTCCTCGAATTCGTTCGCGCCCGGCATGTACCGCTCGATTTCTACTCCTGGCACTGGTACGCGACCGACTCCGACGATCCGCTCGATTTCGTCCGCATCGCCCGGTCCGTGCGCGCGCGGCTCGACCGGTTCGGCTTCGAGCGCACCTTGAGCGTGCTCGACGAGTGGAACTACGGGCTCGTCTATCCCCTCCCCTCGGACATGCAGCGGGCGGCTTTCGTCGCAACCTCGCTCATCTACATGGAGCACGCGCCGGTCGACCTTGCGGCGCTGTACCGGGCAGACAACCTGTTCGGCCTCGACGGCGCCACGCCGAACCGGACGGGCGATGCGCTGATCGCGCTGGGCCGGATGCAGCAGACGCCGCTCGAGCTTCGCGTCGAGGGAGCGGACACGTGCGGCTTCGCGGTGGAGGCCGGGCGCTCGGCCGATGGCCGCACGATTCAGGTCCTGCTCAGCAACTATCAGATTCCCGCGCGGTACGCCGGTCCGCGCACCGGACGCAACGCATTGATCGTCCCTCATCAGTTCGAGGTGGCGCTGCTCGATCGCCGCCGCGTCGCTTATGGCGAGAACCGGGGCTACGATCTCACGGTGACTCACCTGACGCCCGGGCGCCGCTACACGATCGAGCGTTACCGGGTCTCGGCCGCGCAGGGTCTCGAGCTCGCCGGGCGCGCGGTTCAGAGGGGCGGGACGGTGCGCGTGCGGGCGGCGCTGGCGCCACCTGCGATCGAGCTGGTCGTCATCGAGGCTGGCGAGCGCCCCGGGGGCGGCCGCCAATAGAAAGAGGCCCGCCGAAAGGCGGGCCTCCGCGTACGCACTACAATCGTGGCATCAAGACGGCTTGGACGAAGAGGTAGTGCTCTTCTTCTTGCTGTGATGCTTGCTGTGATGGTGCGATTTGGATTTCGTCGTCTGCGTCGTGGCGGGGGTGCTGGACGACGAATCCGCCGCGAACACCACCGGACCTGCGAGCAACAGTAATCCGATTACGGGAACCAGCTTTTTAAACACGGTCATCTCCAATGATGGGCCTGGCGGCATTGACACTCGGGTTCACTTCGACGCGCAGACCGCAGAGAGGCAGCGCTTACGCCGTCCCGCTGCGCCCGGGCGTGTCGCAGTGCGTGCACGAGCGCGTGCACAGTACAGCAGTTGACATTGGAGTTGCAGCCTTAGTTCGCGGCTCCAGACATTACAAAAACTTCATTACAAAAAATTCAGCTCTTTGATGCGAAGGCACGCCGACTCATCATTCCGGCAAGGCGCCGAGCCCCCGGCGAATGGGCTCGGAACCGGCGCCGCGATGACATAAGCATCGCGGGAGCCCCCAGGGGGCGAGTGCCGAGCGCTCAAGAGATCTCCAGAGCGTGAGCCGAACGGTCATGCGGCGGCTCGGCGGCCAGCAGCCCGCTCAGCACGGACAGCTCGACCGGCTTGGTGACGTGATGATCGAATCCGGCCTCTTGCGCGCGCCGCCGATCCTCGGCCTGCCCCCAGCCGGTCAGAGCGATGAGGTGCGGACCCTCACCCGATGACATGCGCCGGATGCGGCGTGCCACCTCGTAGCCGTTCACGCGCGGCAGTCCGATATCAAGAAGCACCACGTCCGGTTGGAATGCCTGCACCGCATCGAGAGCCTGCTCGCCGTCGTGCGCGAGCTGGGTATCGTGTCCGAGGGTACCGAGCAGCATCGAGAGGCTTTCGGCGGCGTCGACGTTATCGTCAACGATGAGCACGCGGCGGTGCGGTACCGGCGCGGCGGGCCTCACCGACTGCCGATGCTCGGCATAGGACTCAAGCGCGACGGGCAAGCGCACGCTGAACGTGCTGCCCTTGCCGAGCCCCGCACTGCGAGCCTCGACACGGCCGCCATGCATCGCGGTCAGGCGGCTCACCAGAGTGAGGCCGATGCCAAGTCCGCTCTGTGTGCGGTCGAGCGACGGATTGACCTGTACGAACATGTCGAAGATGTGCGGCAGCATGTCTCCCGGAATGCCGATGCCGTTGTCCTCGACGTCGATGCGTACCTCGTCTTGCTCGCGCGTCGCCGTGACCTTGATGCGGCCGCCTGGAGGCGTGTACTTGGCGGCGTTGTTCAGCAGGTTGCCGACGATCTGAGCGAGGCGGGTCACATCGCCCTCGACGAGTATCGGCTCGCGCGGCACCGAGACCTCGAGATGATGGCCCGACTCCTCGATGATGGGCGTGCTGACCTCCACGGCGTGCGCGACCACCACCGAGACGGCAACGCGCGTGCGCTGCAGCTGGATGCGTCCCTGCGTGACGCGCGACAGATCGAGCAGGTCATCCACCAGTCGTGACAGATGCAGGAGCTGGCGGTCGATGATGGCTCGCGCGCGGCCGAGAAGCGGTTCGTCCGGAGTCCTCAGGCGCAGGACATCGAGGGCGTTGCGCATGGGCGCGAGCGGATTGCGGAGCTCGTGCGCGAGCACGGCGAGAAACTCGTCCTTGCGCCGGTCGGCCTCGAGCAGCGCGAGCTCTGCCTTGCGGCTCGCCGTCACGTCCGTGAACCACACGGCGACGCCGTCCCCGAATCGGGTGGCGATGCTCTGGAACCAGGTGTCTACCCCGCCCGGCCTCGTGTGGACCTCGAGGGTCTGGGGCTGCCCCGTCTCGGCGGCACCGCGGTACGTTTCAAACAGCCCCGGCACGTCCCAGCTGAATGGGAAGAGACCCGCGACACGGCTCCCGATGACCTCCGCGGCGGATCGCCGGATGATGCGCGCGGCGGCCGAGTTCAGATATTGCCACTTGAAGTCGACGATGCGGCCACCGGAATCGCGCACGGACTGGAGGAGCGCAAAGGGCAGCGCGGCGGATTCTACGGCGACGCGGAAGCGCTCCTCGCTCGCGCGCAGCGCGCTCGTGTCGTCGGCCGCGCGCTGCCGCGCTCGGCGCAGGCCCGCGGCGAGGACGATGATGATCGTGCAGCAGACGACGTAGATCAGGAAATCGGCCGTTCCGCGCGGACTTCCGATCAAGGGAACGGATTGCGCCGCCGGCATGGGAAAGAGGTAATCGGTCGCAATGAATCCGCCGATGGCAGCAAGCGCGCCGGGCGCGGCGCCGCCATACCGGACTGCGCACGCGACGGCGCCGTAGAGCAAGGTGACTCGAAAATAGGAGCCGAGCCAGGGAGTGGCGAGCCAGCGGATCAGCACGGCAAGCGCCGCGAGCGACGCGGCGATCGCGTACGAGCGGGCAGTTTTGATGTACCGCTCTCTCACAACGAGGCCCCGGACCAGTACGAACGCTGTCCGTGTCAGCTTAGGCTCGCCTCGACGAGAACTCCAGTGACGATACAGTGACGATGAGGTGACGCCGCGCGGTCCTTCGGGCTGGAAGCTCGATCTTTGACACGGCTGCGATTCGGCGCTTACCGCGGCGGGGGCGGCGCACCGCTACCAGCAGAAGCCGCGCCTCCAGCAGAAGCCGCGCCTCGAGCAGCCGTCAGTCCCAGCTTCTCGCGAAGCTGACGCGCCGTCAGGACTTTCACGTACACGGGCGTGTCGACGTCGAATTTCCGTGCGCTCGCGAGTCCGCCCACGACGACCGGGTCGAAACCTGCGGCGCGGACCAGACGCTCGGCGACCGCGAGCGCCTGCGGATCATCGCCGGCGAGCG
>JASHTA010000012.1 GCA_030040795.1 Gammaproteobacteria bacterium
GGACGATGGTTTTCGGGGCTTCGCGCGGTGCGACCGGACGATGGGCACAGGCCGTGAGAGCGAGTGCCGCACCCAGTAAAATAAGTAAATGCGATCGCCGCAGCGTTTCCGTTGTCAATGTCCGCCCCCTCGACAGGCGATGGCTGGTCAACGTGCCGGCAGCGGGGGCTTCTTGCAACGCGCTGAGCGGCCTATTCGGCTCGGCGTCCTCGGGTACCCAGGTGGAGCTGGGGCGCCGGGGAGCGCGAGCTCAATAATTCGCGAGCATCATTCGGCGTTTCACCGGCTCGATGCCCAGGAAACGAAAGTACGTGTTTGGGGCAGGGAATTTACCCGGTAACTTCACAGAATTGCTACTCTTTTGTGGTGACCTCTCTCAATTTTAATTCTTGGCTCACGCTCGACCGCCACGTCGCGCTGCGCACGTGGTGGCAGAGCGCGCTCGGCCACGCTGTCATATCGGCGGAATCGGAGCTGCTGAGCGAGGCGCTCGAGGACGTTTTCGGCTGGGAATTCCTGCAAATCGGCGCATGGGGCATGGAACGCGAGCTGCTCGCGGGCGCACGCACGCGGCGCCATACCCTCGTGGCTCCCGACGCATTGTCCGCGGGAGCGGACATAATCGGCCGGCCCTCCCACCTGCCGATCGTGAGCGATTCGGTCGATGCCGCGCTGCTGCCCCATGCCCTCGAGTTCGCGGCCGACCCCTATGCGATCGTGCGAGAAGTCGATCGGGTGCTCATCGGCGAGGGGCAGCTGCTCGTCCTCGGGTTCTCTCCGCTCAGCCTCTGGGGCTTGCGCGCGCGCGGTGCCCGTAACGGCTTTCCGCCCGGCATGCGGCGCATTCTCTCGGAACGCCGGGTGCGCGAGTGGCTCGTCCTGCTCGGCTACGAGGTCATCGCCTCGCGCCGGTACCTCTACCGCAGTCCCTGGCGGGCGGGCCCCGAGCCGGGTACGGGCAACGCGCCGCTGTTGCGCCGCGGACTTCTCAATCCTCTCCCCGCGGGCGCGTATCTGCTCAAGGCCCGCAAGCGCGTCTACACGCTCACGCCCGTGCGGCCTCGCATCAAGGAGAAGCCCGCTGTCATCGGCGGGCTGGTCAAGCCGACGACGCGGCAGTAGTCTTGACGGCCGTCGTTGAGATCTACACCGACGGCGCGTGCCGCGGGAATCCTGGCCCCGGAGGATGGGCGGCGCTCCTCTCGTATGACGGCCGCGAGAGAGAGATCTCCGGCGCGGAAGCGCTCACGACCAACAACCGGATGGAGCTCACCGCCGTCATTCGCGCGCTCGAGGCGCTGAAGCGGCCTGTCGAGGCGCGCGTCTTCACGGACTCCGAGTACGTGCGTCGGGGCATCACGGAGTGGCTGCCGCGGTGGAAGGCTCGAGGCTGGCGCACCGCCGATCGCAAGCCCGTCAAGAATCAGGATCTGTGGGAAGTCCTCGACAGGCTGGCTGCCGCCCACCACGTGGATTGGCAGTGGGTGCCCGGACATGCGGGCGTACCGGGCAACGAGCGGGCCGATCAGCTGGCCAATCGCGCGATCGACGCGCTGGGCGGGTAAGATCGCGAGCTCATGAGGCAGATCGTTCTCGATACCGAAACCACCGGCCTCGAGCCGGGACTGGGCCACCGCGTGATCGAGATCGGGTGTGTCGAGCTCGTCAACCGGCGCGTGACGGGCCGGCGCTTTCACCGCTACATGAATCCCGAGCGCGACATCGACGAGGGCGCGCTCGCGGTGCACGGCATCGCGCGCGCAGATCTCGAGCGGGAGCCACGGTTCGCCGCGATCGCCGATGAGCTGCTCGCCTTCATCGCGGGCGCGGAGCTGATCATTCACAACGCGGCATTCGATGTGGCTTTCCTCGACGCCGAGTTGGCGCGGCTGCCCGGCGAGCCGCAAACCATCGGCGTGCTGTGCCAAGTGCTCGACTCCCTCGCGCTGGCGCGCGAGATGCATCCCGGCCAGCGCAACAGCCTCGATGCGCTCTGCAAACGCTATGGCGTCGATAACTCGCGGCGCGAGTTGCACGGAGCGCTGCTCGACGCTCAGCTGCTCGCCGAGGTCTATCTCGCGATGACGGGCGGGCAGGGCGCGCTCGCGCTGGGGCAAGCCGCCGGAACGCCGAGGGCCAGCGAGACGCGCACCGTCCGCGCGCTCGTGCGCCCGCCGGTTCCGCTCCTCGTCGTCGCCGCAACGGCCGAGGAGCATCGTGCTCACGAGGCGTTCCTCGATCTCATCGCGAAGAAGTCCCCGAGCGGGTGCGTGTGGCGGACGCTCGAGCCGCCTTCGCCGGCGAAAGCGGCTGCCGCTCCTGGTGGCACAGCGGCCGCAGCGGCGGCTACGGCTACCGCAGCGGTGGCCACAGCGGTCGTGGCGGCGGGCCCGAAGTGAAGATTCTCGTCACCGGCGCCGCGGGCTTCATCGGCTTCCACACCGCTCAGCGGCTTCTCGCGCGGGGAGACGAGGTCATCGGCCTCGACAATCTCAACGAGTACTACGACGTGACGCTCAAGCAGGCGCGCCTGAAGCGGCTCCTCGATGCGCCGGGCTTTCGCTTCGAGCGGCTCGATCTGGCGGACGACGCCGCCATCGCGGCGCTCTTCGCCCGCGAGAAATTCGAGCGCGTCGTGCACCTCGCCGCCCAGGCAGGGGTGCGCTACTCGCTCGAGGCCCCGCACGCGTACGTCAAAAGCAACGTGACCGGCACGCTCAACATCCTCGAGGGCTGCCGGCACAACGGGGTCGAGCACTTGGTCTATGCCTCGACGAGCTCGGTGTACGGGGCCAACACGCACATGCCGTTCTCGGTGCACGAGATTGCCGATCACCCGCTCTCGCTCTATGCGGCGACCAAGCGCGCGAACGAGCTGATGGCCCATACCTATTCCTCGCTCTTCAAGGTCCCGACGACCGGCCTCCGATTTTTCACGGTGTACGGACCCTGGGGACGACCGGACATGGCGCTGTTCCTCTTCACGCGGAACATCCTGCAGGGCAAGCCCATCGACGTTTTCAACCATGGCCACCATCGGCGCGACTTCACCTACGTCGACGACATCGCCGAAGGCGTGGTGCGGGCCCTCGACCGGCCGGCTCGGCCCGATCCCGGATGGAGCAGCGAGCATCCCGATCCGGCGAGGAGCCGCGCACCCTTCAGGATTTACAACATCGGCAATCACCAGCCCGTGGAGCTCCTGCGCTACATCGAGGTGATCGAGGAATGCCTCGGGCGCAAGGCCGAGAAGAACTTCCTGCCGCTGCAGCTCGGGGATGTCCCGGAGACCTTCGCCGATATCGAGGA
>JASHTA010000121.1 GCA_030040795.1 Gammaproteobacteria bacterium
TCATACACTATGCAGATCTCGCTGACCGCGGACGGCCTCGAGCGCCGGCTGGAAGTCGCCGTCCCGGCGGATGAGGTGCAGCGCGAGGTCGACGAGCGGCTGAAGCGCCTGTCGCGCACCGCTCGCTTGAAGGGCTTCCGGCCCGGCAAGGCGCCTTTCGCCCTCGTGCGGCAGCAGTTCGGGGAGCAGGTCCATGCGGAGGTCGTCGGGGATCTGATGCGCAGCAGCTTCGCCGAGGCCGTCTCACAGGAGCACCTGCAGCCGGCGACGGGACCGCGGATCGAGCCGATCACGCTGCAGCCCGGCTCGGATCTCAAGTACTCCGCCGTGTTCGAGGTGATGCCGGAGGTGAAGCTCAAGCCGCTCGAGGAGATCGCGGTGGAACGCCCTGCCGTCTCGATCGCCGAATCGGACATCGATGCGATGATCGAGAGCATGCGCCGGCAGCGGCCCGTGTTCACCGAGGTTCCGCGTGCCGCTCGCGACACCGATCGGGTCACTGTGGACTACGATGGGCGCATCGACGGCACGCCGTTCGAGGGCGGGGAAGGCCGGGATGCAGGCTTCGTGATCGGCGCCGGACGGGTGCTGCCGGAGCTCGAGGCTGCCATCACCGGAGCTGCGGCGGGTGAGACGCGCACGGCCTCGGTCCAGTATCCCGACAGTCATGCGAACAAGGCGCTTGCGGGCCGCACCGCCGAATTCTCGATCGTGGTGAAAAAAGTGGAGGAGCAGAGCCTGCCTGCGGTGGATGCGGAATTCTGCCGGGCGTTTGGAGTCGAGTCCGGGGAAACGCAGACGCTGCGGGAGGAGGTCCGCAAGAGCATGGAGCGCGAGCTTGCGGAGCAGGTGCGCAGCCGGATGCGGTCCCAGGTCATGGACGCCCTGTACCGGGGCAATCCGCTCGAGGTGCCCCGTGCGATGGTCGCCGATGCGATCGGACGGCTGCAGATCGAGACGGCTCAGCGCATGGGCGCGAGGGACGTAAGCCAGCTTCCGCCGCGCGAGGCCTTCGAGGAGCCGGCGCGCCAGCGCGTCGCCCTGGGTGTGATCATCGGGGAGATCATCCGCGCCGAGTCCCTGCAGGTCGATCGCGAGCAGGTGCAGTCGCGCCTCGCGACGCTTGCCGCGAGCTATCCTAACCCAGAGGAGGCGCGGCGTGCGTACCTGCAGAATCCGCAGGCGATGCAGCAGCTCGAATCGGCCGTACTAGAGGATCAGGCGCTCGATGCGGTGCTCGCCCGCGCCCGCGTCACCGAGCGGTCGATGACCTTCACCGAGTTGACGGGTTTCGCAAGTTGATATTCTTCATTCTTAACTCCATGTTCGGGGTTCGCTCCGCGAACCCCGTTGAACCCTGGCCGGAGGCCATGACATGAATGAGCGGGCATTGAACCTCGTCCCCATCGTCGTCGAGCAAACCGCGCGCGGCGAGCGGGCGTATGACATCTACTCTCGGCTGCTGAAGGATCGGCTGGTGTTCGTCGTGGGACCGGTGGATGACTACATGGCGAACATCGTCGTTGCGCAGATGCTGTTCCTCGAGTCGGAGAATCCCGAGAAGGACATCCATCTGTACATCAATTCGCCGGGCGGCGTCGTCACCGCGGGGCTCGCGATCTACGACACCATGCAGTTCATCAAGCCCGACGTGAGCACCGTGTGCACGGGACAGGCGGCGAGCATGGGGGCCGTCCTGCTCGCCGGCGGAACGAAGGGCAAGCGGTTCTGCCTCCCGCACGCGCGGATCATGATCCACCAGCCCCTGGGGGGCTTTCAGGGCCAGGCGGCGGACATGGAGATCCACGCGCGCGAGATGCTGGAGGTCCGCGACCGGCTCAACCTGATCCTCGCGAAGCATACCGGCCAGAGCGTCGATCGGATCAAGCACGACACCGACCGCGACAACTTCATGGACTGGAAGGAGGCGGTCGAGTACGGGCTCATCGACAAGGTGCTCGAGAAGCGCCAGGAGGCGCCGAGCAGTACCGGCAAGTAGCCGCTCCAGCGCGACGGCAAGCCACGGTTGACGCACACGCAAGTCGGTGTTCCGGAACGACAAAGTCGGGCTTGGGAGGCGGTCGAGAACCGTGCGGCGCCTCTTTGCCTCGCGGCCTGCCCGCATGCTATAAGGATCGGGCCCCTGGCGCGGTATGTGCATGGCGAGGACATTAGATGAGCGATGATTCCCGCGGCCGTCACGACGACGGCAAGCTTCTGTATTGCTCCTTTTGCGGGAAGAGCCAGCACGAAGTCCGCAAGCTGATCGCAGGGCCCTCCGTCTTCGTCTGCGACGAGTGTGTCGAGCTCTGCAACGACATCATTCGCGAGGAGCTCGAGGACCGCGCCGAGCGCGCCCGCGACAAGCTGCCGAAGCCTCACGAGATCAAGAAGGTCCTCGATGAGTATGTCATCGGCCAGGAGCGGGCGAAGAAGGTGCTCTCGGTCGCCGTGTACAACCATTACAAGCGGCTCCAGACGCGCACGGGAGGCACGACCCGTTCCAAGGAGGACGTGGAGATCGCCAAGAGCAACATCCTGCTGATCGGGCCCACGGGCTGCGGCAAGACGCTGCTCGCCGAGACGTTGGCGCGACTGCTCAACGTCCCCTTCACCATCGCCGATGCGACGACTCTCACCGAGGCGGGCTACGTCGGCGAGGACGTGGAGAACATCATTCAGAAGCTTCTCCAGAAGTGCGACTACGACGTGGAGAAGGCGCAGACCGGCATCGTCTACATCGACGAGATCGACAAGATCTCGCGCAAGTCGGACAACCCCTCGATCACGCGCGACGTTTCCGGAGAGGGCGTTCAGCAGGCGCTGCTCAAGCTCATCGAGGGCACCGTCGCGTCCGTGCCGCCGCAGGGCGGCCGCAAGCATCCGCAGCAGGAATTCCTGCAAGTGGATACGACGAACATCCTTTTCATCTGCGGCGGCGCATTTGCCGGATTGGAAAAGATCATCCTCAACCGCACGCAAAAGAGCGGTATCGGCTTCACCTCCGATGTGCGGGAGATCAACGCGCGCCCGCACGGCAACGATCTATTCCACGACGT
>JASHTA010000122.1 GCA_030040795.1 Gammaproteobacteria bacterium
ATGAGGAAGTTGCTCGTCGCGATGCAGGCCGTCGAGAAAGCGAGCCCCCGGTGGCCCCAGCCGAGGCGCAGCGTGAAAAGCCAGTTGAGGAACAGATTGAGCCCGACCGCGATGAAGCTCACGACCATCGGCGTCTTGCGCTTGTCGATCGCATAGAACGCATTGACGAGCACCTTGAGCGCCGCGTAGCCGCAGAGCCCAAGCGCGTAGAAGCGCAGATCGCTCGCCGCCTGCGCGGCATCGTAGGCGTTGAACCGGCGGTGCTGATAGATCACCGAGATGATCGGCTCGGCGAGCGTGATGAGGCCGATGCTCGCCGGAATCGTCATGAGAAATGCGAGCCGCATGCCGCGGGCGAGCTCGCTGCGGAACGCGGTGGTGTTGTCCATCGCGACGAGTCGCGCGAGCAACGGCAGCGACACCGTGCCGAGGGCGACGCCGAAGATACCGAGGGGCAGCTGCATCAGGCGGAACGAGCTCGCCAGCCAGTAGATCGGCCCGTTGCCGAGCTCCGAGGCAAAGATCGAGTTGACGAGCACGTTGACTTGTGTGGTGCTCGCCGCGATCACGGAAGGGCCCATCAGGCGCAGAACGGATTTGACTCCCTCGTCTCGCCAATGGAAATCCGGGCGGAACCGGTACCCGATGCGCCGCGCGGAGGGCAGCTGCACGGCAAGCTGCAGCAGCCCTCCGATCAGCGTGCCGACGGCGAATCCGAGCAGCGCCTTCGGACCGAAGCTGGGATCGAGCCACCAGCCGAGCGCTCCTCCCGCGAGGATGACGCCGAGATTGAAGAAGCTCGAGGCCATCGCCGGCACGCCGAACACGTGCCGCGCGTTGAGCATGCCCATCACGAGGGCCGCCAGCGACACGAGCAGGATGAACGGGAACATGAGCCGCGTGAGGCTCACGGTGAGCGCGGCCTTCGGCCCCGAGAATCCCCACCCGAGCACGTCAACAAACGCCGGCGCAAAGAGGATGCCGAGGATGGAGATCGCGCTGAGCACGACCACGGCGAGAGTGGCGACCTTGTTGGCGAGCCGCCATGCGGCCGCATCGCCCTCCACGACGGCCGTCTTGCTGAACGTCGTGACGAACGCCGTGGAGAGGGCGCCCTCGGCGAACAAGTCGCGCAGCAGGTTCGGGATGCGGAACGCGGTGGTGAACGCATCCATGAGAGCGCCGCCGCCGAACAGCGCCGCGAAGACCTGCTCGCGGACGACGCCCAGGATGCGGCTGCACAGAACATAAAGCCCGACCGTGCCCGCGGCCCGGGTACTGAGCTTGGCCGCACGATTTTCGGCCGCTGTCGCAGGCGCGACCGACCGTGGTTGGGTGCTCAACTTGCCATGCGTCGCATTACGCCGATGTAATCGCCGGAGAGGTTAACCGCGGCGTCCGCCTGCCGTTAGCTTACCGTGAGGGCAGCATCGTCTCACGGCAGACCGGACATTAGGTGCGCAATCACCGGTCGCTCATCCGCAGGACGATGTGGAGTGGGGGACGCGATTGCGCCCCCGCTCCCCCCTTTGCCTTCGGCGCCCCCGGCGCCCCCTGAGCTCGCTGCCGGGACGGAGCTGCCGGCGATGAGAACCGCGTCTCAGGAATGCCGGGTCGAGTTCGCGGAAGTCCGCCCGAACGCGCCGATATGAATCAGCGCCTCCCGTTCGGTCTCCTCGCTGTTCACCGCGGCACGCACACGCAAGACATCCCGCCGGGCGACCAGGCCGACCAGCATCGAGTCCGAGCGGCGCAGGATGGGAATGCGGCCGACCTGGGTTTCGGCCATCCTGTCGGCGATCCGTCCGACGAGCTCGTCTTCGTACCCGACGACAATCTCTCGCTCGCCCAGCTGCTCGCCCAGCGTGCCTGGGGCTGGGTGTCCGTTGACCATCCAGCACACGACATCGCTGCGCGACACCATGCCGACGATCTGGCCGGACGCGTCGACCACGGGATAGCTCTTATGTCGTCTAGGGCCATTCGGGTCCGTAAAGAACTTGACGACATCGGCGACGGGCATCTGCGCCGGAAGCGTATCGACCGGCTTGGCCATGATGTCCTGCACACGCATCAGCTCGAACGGATCGACGGTGTACTCGCGGCTGATGTGATAGCCGCGCCGGGCGATCTTCTCGGTGAGGATCGACCGCTTGAGGAGCAGCACGGTCGTTGCATAAGCCGTAATGGAGGCGATCGTGAGCGGCACGAGCGCATTGAAGTCGTGAGTGAGCTCGAGGGCAAAGACGAGCCCCGTGAGCGGCGCGCGCATCGTCCCGCCCATGATGGCCGCCATGCCGAGCAGGGCCCAGAACGGCGCATCTCCCACGGGGAAGACGCCGCCGAGCAGCCGGCCCACGACACCACCCATGATGAGCAGCGGTGCCAGCACGCCGCCCGAGGTGCCGGATCCGAGCGCGACCGCCCAGATGACCGACTTGACGAGCATGAGGCGCAGCGCCATCGGATCGCTGACCTTGCCCTGCAAGAGCGCCCCGATATTGTCGTAGCCCACGCCGAGCGCATGCGGCTCGATCAGGCCGCCGACGCCGATGACGATGCCACCGAGCATCGGCCACCACATCCAGTGGATGGGCAGGCGCTGGAACCAGTCCTCCGACTTGTAGACCATCTGCGTGAGCGTGCCGGACGCGAGGCCTCCTACGATGCCGAGCACGGCGCCGAGCAGGAGCCCGATGAGTCCCACCGTCGGACTCGGAGCCATCGGAAAGAGCGGGCCGGGTCCGAGCAGCCAAGGCCGCCAGATGGCGGCGACGAGGGATGCGACGGCGACCGGCACGAAGCTGCGCGGCTTCCATTCGAAGAGCAGCAGCTCCACGGCGAGCAGGATGGCCGCGATCGGCGTGCCGAACGTCGCGCTCATGCCTGCCGCGGCACCCGCGACCAGCAGCGTCTTGCGCTCCGCCGGCGACAAATTGAACATCTGGGCGAACAGCGAGCCGAGCGCGCCGCCCGTCATGATGATCGGACCCTCGGCGCCGAACGGTCCGCCCGTGCCGATCGAGATGGCCGAGGACAGCGGCTTCAGTACCGCGACCTTCGCATCGATCTGGCTGCGTCCGATGAGGATCGCCTCGATCGCCTCCGGGATGCCGTGGCCACGGATACGCTCGGAGCCATACCGAGCCATCATCCCGATCAGAAAGCAGCCCGCCACCGGGACCAACGCCGCCGCGAGACCGAACGGACTGCCGCCCGGATCCACGTTGGTGCCGCTCAGCCTGCCGTAGTACGCGAGGTTGGTGACGATATAGATGAGATGCAGTAGAGCCCACGCTGCCGCAGCGCCACCCGTGCCCACGACGATCGCCATCGCGGAGAGCACGAGCAACCGCTTGTCTGCGGTAAAGTCTCTCAGCGGTTGTCCGACATGTGCTGGCGCGTGGCGCTCCGGAAGGCTCGACTCGGGTTGAACGAGGGCAGAAATTGCTGTCTTCGCCATGGACTCACAAAGAATGGAGGGGGACGGATAGCGTGCCATGAACGGCACGCCTTTTATATCGTATCACGATATTCTGTGAGGTAATTCATCCATCGACGACATCATGGCCACCCACCCCTCCCCGGTCCGCGTTGCACCATTGTCCAAGGCCGATTACGAGCTGCTGGCCGAGATTCGCGACCTTCTGCGGCGCTTCGGGGCCTTCAGCGAGGAGGCAGCCCACCGCGCAGGGCTCACCCCCCACCATCACCAGGCCCTGCTCGCTATCAAGGGCTATCCGGGCAAGGAGAGCTTGACCGTCGGAGAGCTCGCCGAGCGGCTCGGCGTCCGCCATCACAGCGTCGTCGGACTGATTGATCGGCTGGCGTCACGCGGCCTCGTGCAGCGCCGAACCAGCCTTCAGGATCGCCGGCAGGTGCTCATCGAGCTCACGCCCAAGGCAGAAACCCTGCTCGTGGACCTGTCGCTCGCGCACCGCGACGAGCTCAAGCGCCTGGCGCCGCTCCTCGGTCCGCTCCTCGCGCAGCTGCAGAGCTCCTGAGCGCCGCACGTCCAGCGGCCCACCAGAGCGCCGCACAAACTGCGATGGCCACCGGCACGATCAGCACGGCCGCTCCGAGCGATGTGCGGTCGGAGATCGCCCCGATCAGGGGTGGTGAGATCACATCGCCGAGCAAGTGGATCATGAGCACGCTGAGCGCAACGGCGGACGCGCGCTCCCGAGGCGCGACGAGATTGACGATGGCCGAATTGATCGGACCGGTCGACATGAAAAGCAGCAGCTCCGCGACAACGATCCCGGTGTAGTAGAGGGCCGGCGCCCGTGCCATGAGCGCAACGGCAGCGAGCGGTACCGCGAGGAGCGCGGTGAGTGCCGACAGCCAGAAGTATGCTTCGCGCGAGAACTTCAGCCAGTAATCCCCGAGCCAGCCGCCGATGAAGGTCCCGGCGAAACCCGTCACGACGACGATCGCGCCAAAGCCCGTCGTCGCCTGAGCGGCGGGGATGTCCCGCGCACGCTCGAGAAAAGTCGGCATCCAGAAGGCGAGGCCACCCACGGCGAACGTGTACGCTGCATAGCCGAGCACCGTGAGCAGGTAGGGCGTGCGTTGGAGAAGCTGCCAGTAGACCGCGATGCTCGGCGGCGCTTCAGCTGCCGCGGAGCCAGCCACCGCCGAGC
>JASHTA010000123.1 GCA_030040795.1 Gammaproteobacteria bacterium
CAGGGCTTCCGCGGCAGGCTGCCGCCAAGCGGGCGGCCGGGCGCGAGCAGGTGACGCGCGATGCGACGCCGGCGCGTCAACCAGCCGGCGGGGGCAAGCGTGGCGCAGCGCGCCAGCCGGCAACGACGCGCCAGCCGGCGCCGCCGCGCAAGGCGGCCAAAGCGGCCAAGACCGAGCGCGGCGGGATCCGCCGAGCAAAATCGGGGTGACCAAGTACCGTCACGGCTTTCACGCGGGCAACTTTGCCGACGTTCACAAGCACGTCACGCTGACCGCGCTGCTTCAGGCGCTCGAGCGGAAGGACAAGGGCTTCCTCTATCTCGAGACTCATGCCGGCCGGGGCGCCTACGACCTCGAGAGATCCTCCGAAGGACGGGCCGCGGTGGCCGGCATCGAGCGCGTGCTCGCCGCTTCGCAGAGCCACGAGGAGCTCGCGGCCTATGCGCAGGCGGTCGCCGGATGGCGCTCCCGCTCGGGCAACCCGCGCTCCTATCCCGGCTCTCCGCTCATCGCGCTCGCGCAGCTGCGTGTGCAGGATCGAGCGGTGCTCATCGAACTCGTTCGCGAGGAAGCGAGCGCTCTCGGGCGAACGCTGCCGGCTCTCGAGAGCGCCGGACGGCGCGGACCGCACGTACAGGTCATCGAGGCCGACGGATTCGAGCGGCTGCGAGCCTATCTGCCGCCCTCCGAGCGTCGCGGCCTGACGCTCATCGACCCGCCGTACGAGGCGCAAGGAGACCTCGCACGCGTCGAGGCCGCGGTCGCGGAGGCGCTGCGCCGCTTTCAAACGGGAGTCATCGCCGTGTGGTATCCCATCAAGGACGCGCGCGATACTGCGGCATGGCAGGCCGCGCTGCGCTCGCGCGTCACGCGCGAGATGCTGGCCGGCGAGCTCTGGCTGCATCCCTGCGACTCGCGGATCGCGCTCAACGGTTCGGGAATGCTCCTCGTCAACCCGCCATTCGGGATCGCCGAGCGCATGCGCGCCTGGCTGCCCGCGCTCCGCGCGCTTCTCGACGCGCAGCGGTCGGGAGGCGCAAGCGTCCGGGTGCTGTAGACTCTCCCGCGTCAGGAGACCTCCGGAGTCCCCCGTGAGCGAGGCGCTCGATCAATACGGCGTGATCGGTCATCCCGTCGCGCATAGCTGGTCGCCGTTCATTCACGGTATGTTTGCGCGCCAGACCGGACAGGCGCTCGCCTATCACCTGCACGACGTCCCGCCCGAGCGGTTCCTCGAGCATGTCGCCGACTTCGCGGCACGCGGAGGGCGTGGCCTCAACGTGACGATACCTCACAAGATCGCGGCCGCCGCTCTCGCGACCGAGCTCACGGGCCGCGCGCGGCGCGCGGGCGCGGTCAATACGTTGATGTTCGACGGAGCGCGGACACTCGGGGACAACACCGACGGTGCCGGACTCGTGCGCGACCTGTGCAGCAATCTCGGACTCACGCTCGCGCAGCGCCGCATCCTGATCGCTGGGGCGGGCGGCGCCGCGCGCGGCGTGGTGGCGCCTCTCCTCGCGCTCGATCCGCTGGAAGTGACGATCGCAGCGCGCGTGGCGGCGCGCGCGCAGGCGCTCGCCGCCGATTTCGGCGAGGCGAGCGGCGTGGTGCTGCGCGGCTGCGCGCTCGAAGATCTGCGCACCGGCCGGGCGCTGCCCGATGGCGGCTTCGATCTGCTTATCAACGCCACGTCGGCGAGCTTGAGCGGGGAGGTACCCTCGATTCCGGACGCCGCGATCGGCGCGACGGCGACGTGCTACGACATGGCCTACGCCCCGCGAACGGATACGCCGTTTGTCCGGTGGGCGCGCGAGCGGGGCTGCGAGCGCGCCGTGCAGGGTTGGGGAATGCTCGTGGAGCAGGCCGCCGAATCCTTCCACATCTGGCGGGGCGTGCGCCCCGATACCGCCCCCGTTCTGGCGCTGCTCGCGCACGGCGGCGGCGCTACCGCATCGTGACGAGCTCCTCGGCTGCGGTGGGGTGAATCGCCACGGTGTCATCGAGATCCCGCTTGGTGGCGCCCATCCGTACCGCAACGGCAAATCCCTGGAGCATCTCGTCGGCCCCTTCGCCGATGACGTGTACGCCGACGACGCGCTGCTCCGCACCGGCGGTGACGAGCTTCATGTGGGTGCGAGGCTTGCGCGCCGTCAGCGCGTGATACAGCGGGACGAACGCCGACGTGTAGACCTTCACCTCCTCTGCGCCGTACCGCTCGCGCGCCGTGGCTTCGGAGAGCCCCACCGTTCCGATCGGCGGATGTCCGAAGATGACCGTCGGGATGTTCGTGTAATCGAGGTGCCGGTCCGGCTGGCCGCCGAACAGGCGGTCGCTCAGGCGGCGTCCCGCCGCGATCGCGACCGGCGTGAGCTGCTGGCGGCCGCTCACGTCGCCGATCGCGTAGAGGCCCGGGACGTTCGTCGCCTGGTACCGGTCCGTCGCCACGAAGCCGGCGGAGTGGAGCTTCACGCCCGCCTGGCCGGCTCGACCCGCCCGCTCGAGTCCGAGTCCTTCGATGTGCGGTCCGCGTCCGATGGCCCAGAGGACGGTATCGACGGGTCCGACGCGCCGGCCATCGCGTAGCGTGAGCTCCAGGCGTCCGCCCCCCAGGTCGCGGAGCGACTCGGGCGAGGCGCCGGTCATCACTTCGATCCCGTCGGCGCGCAAGATCTCGAGCGCGGTCTCGCCGAGCATCCGCTCGAAGGACTTGAGGACGCTCTCGCCGCGGATGGCGAGCGTCACACGTGTGCCGAGCGCGGCGAAGATGCCGGCAAGCTCCACGGCGACATATCCGCTTCCGGCGATCACGACGCGCTCCGGCCGCCGCTCCAGCTCGAAGAATCCATCGGAGGTGATGCCGAGCTCCGCCCCGGCAATGTCGGGCAGCAGCGGGCGCCCGCCGGTTGCGATCACGATGTGCGCGGCCGTCGCCGTGCGTCCCCCGATCTCGACGGCACCGGGGCCCGCGAAGCGGGCAAATCCGCGCGCAAGCTCGACCTTGCGGCTCGCGAGATTCCGCTCATAGATGCCGTTGAGGCGCAGGATGTAAGCATCGCGGTCCCGCTTGAGCGCCGCCCAGTCGTGCGCGGCGCCCTCGATCCTGAACCCGTACCCAGGGCTGTCGTCGAGCCCGTGCGCCAGCTCGGCGGCGTTCCACATGATCTTCTTCGGCACGCAGCCGACGTTCACGCACGTGCCGCCGAGCCGGCCCGACTCGGCGATGAGCACTCGCGCGCCGTATTCCGCCGCTCGCTGGGCGCAGGCGAGGCCGCCGCTGCCGCCGCCGATCACGATCAGG
>JASHTA010000124.1 GCA_030040795.1 Gammaproteobacteria bacterium
GGCGAATGCTCTGATCCCAAGCCTCCCCGCCCCGCAGCTCGCTCGTGTCGAGCCACACCTCGATGCCGCTGCTGCGCAACGCATCCGCAATTCGCCGCGCGACCGGCTGGTCGTCGCGCGAATAGCTCAAGAAGACCATCGGACCCACATCTCCCCCGGGGACATCGCCGCGTGCCGATTTGCACGAATGTCGGTGCGCTCGTGCCCGTTTACGGATCTTACGCGTCGCGCGCCGCAAGTGCGCCCGGCTCCAAGGCGCTCCTACACCGATCCACACCCTGCTGCACTGGCCTGCCCGTGGCCTCCGCCCTCCTCAGACGTTGAACCGGAAGTGCACGACATCGGCTTCGCGCACGATGTATTCCTTTCCTTCGAGCCGCAGCTTGCCTGCTTCCTTCGAGCCCGCCTCGCCACGGTACTCGAGGTAGTCGGCGAAGGAGATCACCTCCGCCCGAATGAACCCTCGCTCGAAATCCGTGTGAATGACGCCCGCCGCTTGAGGCGCGGTCGCTCCCGCGCGGACCGTCCACGCGCGCACTTCCTTCGGCCCAGCCGTGAAGAACGTCTGTAGGCCGAGCAGCTTGTACGCTGCGCGGATCACGCGGCTCAAGCCCGGCTCATCGAGCCCGAGATCCTTCAGAAACTCCGCCCGGTCGGCCGGCTCGAGCTGCGCGATCTCCGCCTCGATCGCCGCGCAGACCGCGACCACCTGCGAGCTCTCTGCGGCCGCGAGCTTCTCGACCGCCGCAAGGTGCGGATTGTGCGTGAACCCGCTCTCGTCGACGTTCGCGACATACATGACGGGCTTCGCCGTAAGCAGATGCAGCTCGCGCAGCTCTCCGAGATCTTCGGGGCCGAGCCTCATGGCGCGAACCGGCCGCGCCTGGTCGAGCTGCGCCTTCACGCGCTCCAGCAGATCGCGCTTGCGGGCGGCGTCCTTGTCGCCGCTCTTCGAGGCTTTCGCCGCGCGGTCGAGCGCCTTCTCGACCGTCGCGAGATCGGCAAGCGCGAGCTCCGTATTGATCGTCTCGATGTCGGCGAGCGGATCGATCTTGCCGGCGACGTGCACGATGTCGGCGTTCTCGAAGCAGCGCACGATGTGGGCGATCGCATCCACCTCCCGGATGTGCGCGAGGAATTGATTGCCGAGCCCCTCGCCCTGCGAGGCTCCGGCGACGAGTCCCGCGATGTCCACGAACTCCACCGTCGCGGGCACGATCTTCTCGGGCTTGGCGATCTCCGCAAGCTGCCCGAGCCGTGCGTCCGGCACCGGTACGATCCCGACATTCGGATCGATGGTGCAGAACGGATAATTCTCCGCGGCGATACCGGCGCTCGTGAGGGCATTGAAGAGCGTCGATTTACCGACATTCGGCAGGCCGACGATTCCGCATTGAATGGCCATGGCTCGAGATCAAACCGGCGGGTCGTCGCGCGAGTGCAGGCGATTCATCGCGAACTGCGCGCCCTGCGCGAGCATCACGGCAATCGCGTCCGCCCCGGCCTCGATCGTCGCGCGAATGAGCCGCTCCTCCTCCGCCGTCGGACGCGAGAGCACGCGGTCGATTCCCTCTCCCTTCGCACCCGGACGCCCAATGCCGATCCGCAGCCGCCAGAACGACTCGCCCAGACGGTCGACGATGTCCTGCACCCCGTTGTGACCTGCCGTCCCGCCGCCGTGCTTCAGCCGCGCCTTCCCCGGAGGAAAGTCGAGCTCGTCGTAAGCGACGAGGATCTCCTCCGGAGCGATCTTGTAGAAATGCGCGACGCTGCCGACCGCTCCGCCGCTTGCGTTCATGTAGGTCATCGGCTTGACGAGCCACAGGTCCGCCGCGCCGATGCGCACGCGCGCAAGCTCCGCCTGATGGCGCGGCTCCAGGCGGAATGCGCCGCCGCAGCGGCGCGCCAGCTCATCCACCAGCCAGAAGCCGACGTTGTGGCGCGTGCGAGCGTACTCCGCGCCAGGATTGCCGAGCCCGGCAATCAGCTTCAGTGATGCGATATCCGACATGGAAGCGGGCCGGCTGCCGCGCGGGCACGGTCGGCCCGGCCGTCGCAGGCGCTACTTCTTGCCCTCCTTCTTGGCCGGAGCGGCTTCTTTCTTCGCCTCCGCAGCAGCGGGCGACGCTCCGCCGGCTGCCGGTGCTGTGCCGGCAGCTGCGGCCCCCGGGGCCGCTCCCGCAGCGGTTGCTGCCGCCCCTTCCGCAGGCACGGCCGCCGCTTCGGCAGGCGCCGCCTCCGGCTCCTCCGCGCGCGGGCTGTGGATGGAGACGACCGGCCGGTTCTTCCCGTGGATCAGGTCCGTGATCACGACGCCCGCGGGAAGAGGAATGTCCGCGAGGAACTTCGTGTCGTTGAGGCTCATCTCGGCGAGGTCCACCTCGAGGTACTCGGGAAGATCCTTCGGCAAGCACGCCACCTCGACGTCCGTCTCCATGTGAGAGACCACGCCCCCCTGCGTCTTGACGCCGGGCGACACGGCCTCGTTGCGGAAGTGGATCGGCAGGCGGATGCGGATCTTCTCGCTCTCGACCACGCGCTGCAGATCGACGTGCACGACGACGTTGCGGGCCGGATGCATCTGCACGTCCTTGACGATGGCCTCCTGGGCCCGGTCCTCGATCTTGATCTGCACGATCGATGAATAGAACTTCTCATCGCCGATCATCGTGAGCAGGTTCTGCTGATCGAGGACGAGCGACTGTGGCGGCTGGCCGCCCCCGTAAAGAATCGCCGGGACCTTTCCGCTGTGACGCAGGCGGCGGCTCGCACCTTTGCCTTGCTTCTCGCGGCGGTCCGCGCCGAACACGAATGAAACGCGCATATGGACTCCCGTGACAATGAACGAAACACGGCGCGCCCCCGCGACCAGGGGCGCACCCTCCTCAATCGACGTACAGCGAGCTCACCGACTCCTCGTCGCGAATGCGACGGATCGTCTCGGCGAGCAGCGCCGCGACGGACAGCTGGCGAATACGCCCGCACCGGCTCGCCGCTTCGGACAGCGGAATCGTGTCCGTCACGACGAGCTCGTCGAGCGCCGAGCTCATGATGCGCTCCACCGCATCTCCAGAGAGGAGCGCGTGCGTGATGTAAGCGACGACCTTCACCGCGCCCTCGTCCTTCAGGGCCTGCGCCGCCTGGCACAGCGTGCCTGCCGTATCCACCATGTCATCGACGAGGACGCAGATCTTGCCGCTGACCTCGCCGATGATGTTCATGACTTTCGACTCGTTCGGACGCGGCCGGCGCTTGTCGATGATCGCGAGATCCGCGTCGTCGAGGCGTTTGGCGAGCGCCCGGGCGCGCGCGACGCCGCCCACGTCCGGCGATACCACGATCATGTTGCGGTAGCTCTGCCTCCACACGTCCCCGAGCAGCACCGGCGAGGCGTACACGTTGTCCACCGGGATGTCGAAGAACCCGGGGATCTGATCCGCGTGCAGATCGACGGCGAGCAAGCGATCGACTCCCGCGCTCGAGATCATGTTCGCGACGAGTTTCGCCGTGATGGCCGAGCGCGTCGCGCGCGGCCGCCGATCCTGGCGCGCGTAGCCGTAATACGGCACGACCGCGGTGATGCGCGCCGCGGACGCCCGCCGGCACGCATCGACCATCACGAGCAGCTCCATCAGGTTGTCGTTCACCGGAGGACAAGTCGGCTGGATGATGAACACGTCGCGGCCGCGAACGTTCTCCATCAGCTCGACATTCACCTCGCCGTCGCTGAAGCGGCCGGCAAACGAGCGGCCGAGCGGCATCGTCAGATGCCGAGCGATCTCCTGCGCGAGCTGCGGGTTCGCATTGCCCGCGAAGAGCGCGATGGTGTCGTCGTTGCTCATCGAGCCGCTCTCATGGCTGCGCTACTCTACATGGCCGCGCTGCACGCATGGCTGGGGTGGAAGGATTCGAACCTTCGTATGGCGGGACCAAAACCCGCTGCCTTACCACTTGGCGACACCCCAGCATTCTCGACTCTCTCGTTCCAGCCACTGCCGCCATGCTGCGCAATCCCTGCTCCGCATGTCGGTACGGTGCGGACTCCTGTCCGCCCGCGCGGCGCATGCGCCGCGCCTTGGCGACACCCCAGCATTCTCGACTCTTCCAATCAAGCCCGACCACCGCCGCCCTATCCCGCGTCCAGCCGCTCGCGCAGCGGTGAGACATTCACGCCTCGGGCGACGAAACTTCGCCAGCGATCCGGAACACGCGCAGCGTGGCGCTCGGCCTCGATCGCGGTTCCAAAGCTGGCGAAGATACAGGACCCGGTCCCGGTGAGCCGGGACGGCGCGAGCCGCGCGAGCCAGTCGAGTGCCTCGCCCACTTCCGGAAACAGGCTCCGAACGACCGGCTCGCAGTCGTTACGGCCGCCGGACTCCAAAAAGGCGCGTATTGTGATGAGGGGGGTATTTCGTGTCAATTCAGGCATCTGGAAGACCTTGGCCGTCGAGACGGCCACCCCCGGGTGCACGAGCAGATACCAGCGCTCCGGCAGCTCGACCGGGGACAGCTCCTCCCCGCGGCCGGATGCCCAGGCGGACGTGCCGCGCACGAAGACCGGCACGTCGGAGCCGAGGGCCAATCCGAGCTCGGCGAGACGCTCGACGGAGAGCCCACAGCCCCAGAGCCGGTTGAGCGCGAGGAGCGTGGTTGCGGCGTCCGAGCTGCCGCCTCCCAGTCCCCCTCCCACCGGGATTCGCTTGACGATCCGCAGCGAGGCGCCGAGCCGAGTCCCGGCGGCGGCCTGCAGCGCGCGGGCCGCGCGGACCGTCAAATCGGCCTCGGGCGGCACTCCAGGCGGACCCCCGGCGCGCTCGATGACTCCGTCCTCGCGCACCGTGATCCCGATCGTGTCCGACAGGTCGATGAGCTGAAAGAGAGTCTGCAGGTCGTGATAGCCATCGGCCCGCCGGCCGGTCACGTGCAGGAAGAGATTGAGCTTGGCCGGCGCTGGCCACAGCGTCTCACCCAGGGCAGTCACGACAACCCCTCCTCCCCAGCAACTCTCTCCCGGCGCCGCTCCTCACCCGCTCGCGCCGAGTGTCTCAAGGCTGCCAACGGTCGACGATGAGCCGCACACGCACGTCACCCCGCTGCAGGACCATGCGTTGCGGCAGCCAGTCGCCGCCCGCGTTCGTGTAAGCGGAGTACTCGATCTGCCAGCCGTCCTGCTGCAACGAAGCGAGCCGCTCGTGCGCGCCGACCGTCTCGGCCGCCGGGCTTCCCGGGTCCGGGACGCCGAGGAGCCAGTATCGCAAGCTCCCGAGCGGCGGATCGAACCCCAGCTGGTCTGCGAGCTCCGCATGGGCCTGCTCGCTCGTGAGCTTCGTCCCCTGCGCGGTCTGGACATTGAGCGTTCCGCCGTTCGCCACGACGTGCACTCCGCCGATGCCGAGGGGCCCATTGAGATTGACGGTGGTGCGGGCTCCACGCTGTTGCCAGTCGAGATGTGCCGTGAATCCTTGGCTCCCGGCGGCGACGGCCACGCGGCCCGTCAGCTCGAACGGATCGAGCGCCTGCAGCTGCGCACGGCGCAGCGGCCAGGATACGAGCGCCGCCGGCGCGCGAGACGGCGTGGACACGCATCCGCCGAGGGCAGTAAGGCCGAGCGCCGCAACGAGGGCGAGCGCCGCGACGAGTCTTCGCCGAAGCGACGCGGCCATGGCGCCCTGCATCAGCTCTGCCCGGACGGCACCAGCCGATGCACCGTGTCCTTCAGTGCCTGGGAGTCGGGATTGTGCGCGAGCGCATCGGCCCATACCTTGCGCGCCTGGGTTTTCTGGCCGCTCATCCAGAGCGCCTCGCCCCAGTGCGCCGCGATCTCCGGATCGCGGCTGATCGTGTACGCCCGCTCGAGCAAGGGAAGCGCCGACCGCGCATCGCCGCGCCGCAATCGCACCCATCCAAGGCTGTCGAGAACGGCCGGACTGTCGGGCATGGAAGTGAGGGCGTGCCGGATCAGCGATTCGGCCTTGGAGAGCTGCATCCGATGGTCGGCGAGCGTGTAGCCGAGCGCGTTCATGAGATTCGGATCCCCGGGACGCTCGCGGAGCATCTCCTCGAAAGCCTGCACGGAGTCCTTGACGCGGCCCGC
>JASHTA010000125.1 GCA_030040795.1 Gammaproteobacteria bacterium
CGCTGAAAGCATCTAAGCGGGAAGCCCCCCCCAAGATTAGATCTCCCTGGGAGCTCGACTCCCCTGAAGGGCCCACGAAGACTACGTGGTTGATAGGCTGGGTGTGTACGGCCAGTAATGGCTTCAGCTAACCAGTACTAATTGCCCGTGAGGCTTGACCATATAACCTCAAGGTGTTTGCTGCGAAGTAAACGCGCGAGAGGACGATGCGAGATGGAGCCATTCTTCAATGAATGAGATTCATCGCGAGCGCGACAGCGTCGAGACAGAAAACGCTTCCACTGCGGCGGCCGAGAGGCTGCGGCGGTGGAGGATCCGGATTGGAGGCAGGTGAGCCGGCCCGCGAGGGCCGGCCCATCGGTCTCAAACAGTTTGCCTGGCGGCTATAGCGAGCGGGAACCACCCGATCCCATTCCGAACTCGGAAGTGAAAACGCCCTGCGCCGATGGTAGTGTGGCCGCAAGCCATGCCAGAGTAGGTCACTGCCAGGCTCCAAACCGAACGCCCCTGAGATCGTGAGATCTCAGGGGCGTTTTTCACTCGGCGACCGCCAACTGGGCGTTGGTCAACCTCCGCCTCCTCAGCGCGTTCTGCGCGGAGACGTCCTCGGCAAAGGAGAACGGAGTGAAGTCCGCAAGCGTTCTGGGATGTGCCCTCGCGGCGTATTGCCTGTTCCTCTCGGCGCACGCTGCGCAGGCGCAGGAAAGCCCTCTAGGCCTGTACGTGGGTGCGGGTGTCGGGACTGCGACCATCCGGCAGGATCCGGAGCTGGATACCGGCTACTACGGACTCTCGCGAGAGGATTTCGGTTGGGATGCGTTCATCGGCGTACGCCCCTTGCCGTATCTCGGAGCCGAGATTGGATATCTCGACTTCGGCACCGTACACAGTCACGGCTACTATGCCGGCGGCTACTCTTGGGGTCACGCGGCGGACAACGCTCCGGCCGGATTTGCCGTGGGTTATTTGCCGGTACAGCCGTGGTGGGACTTCTACCTCAAGGCCGGCGCCGCTCGTCTGTACCGGAGCTGGGATTTCCTTCCGGAGCCCCCTTGCGCTTTTTTGACGTGCAATGTCGCGGCCGTAGTCACGCCCCAAGTGGGGTCCACAACGGCGTGGGACTTTGCTTGGGGCGTCGGCACGCAGTGGAAAATGGGTCCGGCAGCGCTTCGACTCGAATACGTACGTGTAAACACGAGCAACAGCGCTAATGCCGGCGATCCCGATTTGCTGTCGATCGGCGTCAGCTGGACATTCTTCTGAGGGGCCGGACATCGATCATGCGGCTCGCATTGTTCTCGACGGCTGGGTATCAACCCGACGCTTTCACCATTACATAATGGCGTGGCAGTTCTCCAGACATAAGCTCGCCGCGACCTCCAATTAAGCCGAATCTCGGTATCCGCCAGGCGCGCGCACGCCCGGCAATGGTGGTGCTTGCATCGAAATTGTGCACCGCTGCCCGCCGGTGCACTGCAAGGTAGGTGAGACTGCCCGGGAACTTTTGAGTCTCCCGGGCGGCATGTACAGGGTCATGGGTGCGCCTTTGAGTATGCGCAAGTCGCACCAGAACAGCACGAGTCGATCGCTCATCCCCCTCGGGCTCGGCACGGTCTTCGCCGTCATCCTGGCCGTCGGTGCCGCGAGCTCACCGCTGCTCGCGGCGGCAGTGGTCCTCGGCGTGACGCTGTGGATGGTCCTCCGGGCGGATGGATCCCGCAGCGCGCGCTACCGCGCGGTGCTCGAGCAATCGCCCAACGGCACGGTCATCGCCGATGCGACGACCTTCCAGATCGTCGATGCGAATCCGGCCTTCATGCAGGCGCTCGGCTATACGGCACCCGAATTGCGCAGGCTTGCTCTGACGCAGATCTTCGTGGACGAGAGTGCCGGCGCCGCCGGACTTGCCGCCAAGCTTCAGAATCCCGATCCGCGCGTCCCGATGCCGCTGCGCCAGCGCCGCAAGGACGGAGCGCTGCTCGAGATCGAGGCAACGGGGTATCGCCTGATCCTCAATCGGCGCACCACGCTCGCGTTCAGCGCAAGCGACGTGACACTGAAGCGCAAGATCGAGTCGCAGCTGCTCGAGAAGCAGCAGCATCTCGACCATCTCGCGCATCACGATCAGCTCACGGGCCTGCCGAACCGCCTGTATCTCGCGCACCGCTTGCCGGGAGCGATCGAGGACGCGAAGCGGGCCGGCACGATGCTCGCGGTCCTGTTCCTCGATCTCGATCGGTTCAAGGACATCAACGACTCGCGTGGCCACGAAACCGGCGACAAGCTGCTGAAGACGGTCGCCGAGCGCGTGCGCGCCACGGTCCGCGACGAAGACATCGTGGTGCGCATGGGCGGTGATGAGTTCGTCGTCGTCCTTCAATCCGTCGAGCGCGCAGAGCTCATCAACGAGATGGCTGCGCGGATCAATGAGGCGTTGAGCGCTCCGGTCATCGTGGACGGTCGTCCGCTCAACGCGACCGTCAGCATCGGTGTGAGCCTCTATCCGCGGGACGGCTCGGACATGGGCGAGCTGCTGCGGCACTCGGATACTGCGATGTACCAGGCGAAGGATCGCGGACGCAACAACTTCCAGCTCTTCAGTCCCGTCATGGCGCGCAAGCTTCGCGAGCGTGTCGCCATCGAGGCGAGCCTGCGCGCGGCGCTCGAGCGCGGCCAGCTCGACGTGCATTACCAGCCGATCATCGATATCGAATCGAATCGGGTGATGGGGCTCGAGGCGCTGCTGCGCTGGAAACACCCCACTCACGGCTACATCCTGCCCGGGCGGTTCATCGACATCGCCGAGGAGACGGGGCTCATCGTTCCGGTCGGCGAGTTCGTTCTGCAGCGCGTCCTCAAGGACGTGGGCTTCTGGCAGCGCGCGGGAGCCTCGCCCGTTCCCGTCGCCGTGAACATCTCGGCCGTGCAGCTGCAGCGGTCCAATCTGCGCGACAGGATCCTCTCGCTCACTCGCGAGTACGAGGTGAGCCCGGAGCTGCTGCTGCTCGAGCTGACCGAAAGCACGATGTTCGAGCGGCGCGAGCTGCGCGGGGGAGACTCGCGGCGGGATGCGATCTCACAGCTGCGCGATATCGGAGTGAGCATCGCGATAGACGACTTCGGGACCGGCTACTCGAGCCTGGGCTACCTCAAGCAGTGGCCCGTCGATTTCCTGAAGATCGACCGCAGCTTTGTGCGCGATCTGGTGACGGACATGAGCGACCTCGCGATCGTCGGAGCGATCATCGCCATCGCGCGGCATCTCAACATCAAGGTCGTCGCGGAAGGCATCGAGGGGTGGCAGCAGCTCGAGAAGCTGCGTCAGCTCGGCTGCGGCCTGGCGCAGGGCTTCCTGTTCGCGCGGCCCGCGTCGGCCGCGCAATGCCTGAAGCTGCTCTCAGGACTGCCGCTGAGTCTCACCGACTCGACCGCCCAGACGGGTGAGTTCGAGGCCGGGCCGCTCACGGCGACCGGTACCTGAGCTCTGCCTCATCGTCGGGGGCGCCGCGCTCATCGGCGGCCATGCGGACGGCGGGGTGCTCGAGAGCGCTCGCATCGACGCCTTGCTCGGTGAGGAATCGCACGAGAGCAGCGGAATGTCCGTGCATCAGAGCCACCCGGCGAGCTCCCGTTTCCAGGCAGGTGGCGGTGAGGGCAGGCCAGTCTGCATGGTCGGAAAGAACGAAACCACGATCGCAGCCGCGGCGGCCTCGCTCTCCGCGCGTCAGTACCCAGCCGGAGCAGAAGCCGCTCGAGTGCTCCCCGATGCGTTGCATCCACGAGCTGCGCGCCGCGCTCGGGGGCGCGAGGACTAGCGCGCCTCGATAGTCCGCCTTGAGCGGCGTCCCCGTGCCGAGCGTCGGGACCATCGCGATTCCGGCGCTGCGATAGATCTCGACGAGCTCGCCCATCGCGCCGTGCACGTGAACCGGCTCCGTGGTGAATGCAGACAGCTCCGCGAGGACGCGTTGCGCCTTGCCGAGCGCGTAGCAATACAGCACCGAGCAGAGTCCGCGGTCGCGATTCGCGCGCCACCAACCGGCGATGTCCTCGATCACGGCGGCGACCGGCGGCCAGCGGTACACCGGGAGGCCGAAGGTGGCCTCGCTGATGAACATGTCGCAGGGCAGCGGCTCGAAGGCGGAGCAGGTCGGGTCGGACTGGCGCTTGTAGTCACCGGAGACCACCCACACGCGCCCCTCGTGCTCGATCCGGACCTGCGCGGAGCCCAGGATGTGTCCGGCAGGATGCAGGGACACGGTCGTCGGGCCCAGGGCGACCGAGGCGCCGTAGTCGAGCGGCAGAATATCGGGACGGCCTCGCAGACGGGCGCGGGCGATGGCGAGACCCGGACGTGCGAGAATGTAGCGGGCGTGGCCCGGACGCAAGTGATCGCCGTGGCCATGCGTGATCACGGCGGTCTGCACCGACCGTCGGGGATCAATATAGAAATCGCCGGGCGGGCAGTAGAGTCCCCGGGACGTTGCGACGACGAGCGGTTCTGAGTCCATAGTTCACGACGGAGGAGGAGTGCAGCAGCCGCAGTGCGCCGACGCGGTGCTGATGGTGAGGCCGGCCGCGTTCGATTACAACCCGGAGACGGCCGGCAGCAACCGGATGCAGCGGCAAGTCGGGCTGGCGAGCTCCACGGCGCGCGATCTCGCGCGCTGCGAATTCGACGGCATGGCGGGGATCCTGCGGAATGAGGGTGTGCGTGTGTGCGTAGCCGAGGACACGCCCGAGCCGCCGAAGCCCGATGCGGTGTTCCCCAACAACTGGGTGAGCTTTCACGCGGATGGCACGGTGGTGCTGTATCCCATGCAAGCCGAAAGCCGACGGCACGAGCGCCGGCGCGCAGTGGTCGAGCAGGTGGTGCGCGAGCTCGGATTTCGAGTGCGCCGTACGCTCGATCTCACGCCTCACGAGACCGAGGGGCATTTCCTGGAAGGCACGGGCAGCCTGGTGCTGGACAAGGTGCATCGCGTTGCCTACGCCTGTAAATCGCCGCGCACCCACGAGGCGGTGCTCGACGAATGGTCCGGGGAGCTCGGCTACGAGCCGCTCCTGTTTGCGGCCGAAGACCGGCAGGGCGTGCCGCTTTATCACACGAATGTCATGCTGAGCATCGGTGCCCGCTTCGTCCTGGTTGCGGCGGAGTCGATCGTGCCGGCAGACCGGCAGCGCATGCTCGAGCGCCTCGCAGCCTCCGGCCGCGAGATCATCGAGGTCGGGCCGGCGGCCGTGGAGGGCTTCGCCGCCAACGTGCTCGAGCTGGGGACATGGGACGAGGCGCTCGGGGATTGCGGCGTTCTGGTGATGTCCACGACGGCGCGGCAGGCGCTGAGTCCGCACCAGTTCGCCCGGCTCACGGCCTGTACGGACAGCGTCGTCACGGTTCCGGTGCCGACGATCGAAAGACTGGGCGGAGGCAGCGTACGCTGCATGCTGGCCGAGGTATTCTCATCGCCGTGATCGAACTGATGGTGAAAGTGGTTGCGAGCTATCTGCTCGGCTCGATCCTCGGCAGTCTGCTCCTCGCGCGCCTGACGGGCCGAGGCGACATCCGCGAGGTCGGCAGCGGAAACCCGGGCAGCACGAACGCGCTGCGGACGCAGGGCAAGCTATTCGCCCTGGGCGTCCTCATCATCGACCTCGGCAAGGGCTGGATCGCCGCACGCATCGTGCCGGGGCTCTGGCTGCCGCCTCGGCCGCCTCCGAGCGTGATTCACGACTGGCTGCCCGCAGCATGCGGTGCCGCCGTGATGCTGGGACATGTCTATCCGCTCTGGTACGGATTCCGGGGTGGCAAAGCCGTCGCGACTTTCGTCGGTGCCGTGCTGGGGCTTCTGCCGAAGCTCCTGATCCCCGTGCTGCTGACCTGGATCGGTATTGTTCTGCTCACCGGCTTCGTGAGCCTTGCGTCGATGTGCGCCGCTGCCGTGCTGCCTGTCTCCCTCGCCTGGTCGAGCCTTGCCGGCTACCGGCCATTCCTCGCGTTCGCGATATTCGCCGCCGCGTTGATCGTCTTCACTCATCGCGCCAATATCGTCCGGATGTGCATGGGCCGGGAGCCGCGCGCGCGGCGCCTGTGGCTTTTCGGCCGGCGGGTGGCGTCCTGAGCATGAGGCGTCCGCTCGAGGCTCGGGTTCATGCGCATCTTGCGCAGGGTGGGTTCCAGTCCGGAGCCGAGCTGGCGCGCCGCTTCGGTGTGAGCCGGAGCGCCGTCTGGAAGGCCGTCATGTCGCTGCGCGAGCGGGGTCTCGTCGTGCATGCCGTCCGCAACCGTGGCTACCGATTGGCGGCGCTGTGCGAGCCGCTCGATGCCGTGAAGATCCGAGCGGCACTGCACCGCGGCGTGCGCGAGCGTATCCGCGACATCGAGACCGTCTGGTCGCTCGAGTCGACCAATGCGACGCTGCTCGAGCGCACCGACTTGCAACCGGGCCTCGCCGATGTCCTTCTCGCGGAGCATCAAACGGCAGGACGCGGGCGTCGGGGACGCGCCTGGCTCGCCCCGCCCGGCGGAGCCATCTGCCTGACGCTCGCATGGAGCTTTCCCCTGGTGCCCCGAGATTTGGGGGCGCTTGGGCTTGCCGTCGGAGTCTGCACGCTCAGGGCACTGCGCAGGCGTGTGACCGAGCCCGTCGCACTCAAATGGCCCAACGATCTCACCCTCGATGATCGCAAGCTGGCGGGGATTCTGATCGAGATGCGGGCGGAATCCGGTGGGCCGACGTATGTCGTGGTGGGCATCGGAATCAATGTGGCACTCAGCGCGGTGGTTCTCGAGCGAATCGCGGCGGCGGGCACTCGTGCTGCGGATCTCAGATCGGCAGGCGCCGATCCCGCGCCTCGCAACGCCATCGTTGCGGAGCTCATCGGGGAGATGGTTCCTGGGCTCACCGCATTCGAGCGCGAAGGGTTGCGACCCTTCATCGATGAGTGGAAGGCTGTCGACGCGCTGCGCGGGCGCACCGTGAGCGTGCAGTCGGGCGAGACGAATGTGCGCGGCATCGCGCGCGGCATAGATATCAGAGGGGCGCTGCTCGTCGAGACGCCCCAGGGCCTGCGAAAATTTGTCTCGGGAGAGGTGAGCGTGAGGCCTGAAGAGTGAGCGCGCGGAGAGCGAGCATGTCCGCCCGAAGAGTGAGCGCACGCGCCCGAAGAGGGAACGTGCTGAACCGGAAAGTAAAGTTGCCGGACCACGGAGCGAGCGTACTGCTCGTGGACATCGGCAACACGCGGATCAAGTGGGCGCCTTGGCGCGATGGACGCATCGGCGCAGTGCGCGCCGGTGTCCATGCCGGATGGTCGCGGCGGGACTTTGAGACGCGGGTTTTGGGCGGCGGGAAGGCGAAGCTCTCGCGGATCCTCGTCGCGAGTGTTGCCGGTGGACGGGTCGACCGGTTGTTTGAGGCGGCTGCACGGACCGCCGCCGGGATGCAACCAGAGTTCATCGTGACGTCGCGGCGGGCAGCCCGTGTCACCACGCGTTACGTCGATCCCTGGCGTCTGGGAGTAGATCGATTCCTTGGCGCGATTGCCGCGCACCACCTGGTCGGTCGGCGCGCGGTATGTGTGGTGAATGCCGGCACGACCGTGACGATCGATCTCGTCGATGGGAAAGGCGTGCACCGCGGCGGTGCCATTGTGCCCGGTCCACCTCTCATGGTGCAGAGCCTGTTGGACGGTACCGCGGGCATCGCACGGCGCGCGCGCGATGCCACCTCGGGCCGGCGCGGCAGAAGGAGGCGGGGCGCTCTGGACCTTTTCGCACGGAGTACAAAGACTGCGATTCGGCAGGGGGCGATATATGCGGTAGCGGCCCTCGTCGACCGCGCCGTCGCTGAAGCGAGCAGGGCGCTGAGCACCGCGCCGCAGGTTCTCCTGAGTGGCGGCGGTGCGAAGCAACTCGCCGGGCTCATCCGGGCTCGCCACCTCGGAGTGTCCGATCTTGTACTTCAGGGCATCGCCCTGCATGCAGGGCTGCCTTTGCGAGGCCGGTTGGCCGTGCTGGCGCCCCGCACAGTGCCGCCCAGGCTACAGCCATCGACATGAATGACTTGCCCGCGGACTTGGTAGAATCCGGGTAGGGTGTCTCAATAAGGGGGTCTCGAGCGGCAGTGCCATACGGTCGGCCGTATCTCGCAAACTAGCTTGAGCGCGCGCGCTACACTTCTTCTGCTGTTCTTGGCGAATCTGGCCTTCCTTGCCTGGGCTACGCTCGTCGATGTCGCGCCCGAGCCGCCACCGAGTGACAGCATCAGCCAGCTGCCGCGCCTGCAATTGTTGAGCGAGGTGAAAGCGCACCGGCCGGCGGTCAACCCCGGTTCTGCTCCAGCGAATAACGCTCCGGCGAACAGCGCTCCGGCGAGCGGTGCTCCCGCCGCAGCGACTGGCGCCTCTCCTCCCGCCGGCGCTTCAGCTCCTGCCAACGTGTCCGCTCCCACAAACGTTTCCACTCCAGCCAACGTTTCCGCTACCGGGAATGAAGCGTCCTCGGCAGGCGCCGTAAACGGCTCCGTCGCGAACAGTGATCCTCCAGCGAGCGCTGCGACGGCGAGCATCGACCGTTGCGTGACGATTGGGCCTTTCAATGATGAGCAGCGTGCGACCGAGGCGAGCGCGCTGCTGCAGCAGCGCGGATTCAGGCCGCGGTCCCGCGACGCGGAGACTCAGCGGCACGGCTACTGGGTCTACATCGACGGTCTCGATTCACAGTCCGCGGAGACGAGCACTATTCGGCGCCTCGAAAGAAACGGCATCGTCGACGCCAAGATCATGCCCAACTTGGCCGGCAAAGGCCGCCGTGTGTCCGTCGGTCTGTTCACGCGTCACGACGATGCCGAGCGGCGGGCACGCGCTGTTCGCGGCCTCGGGCTCGATGTTCAAATCGAGGAGCAGCACCCAATGCAGGCGGGACACTGGGTCGATGTGAACCTCGATTCCAGCACTCAATCCCTGCCAACGGCGAGCCTGCTGTCACTGCAGGACGACGGGTCGCGGCTGGAGATCGCGGAATGTCCTGCGGCCGCCCAGCCGAGCGCGGCCGAAGATCGATCGAGTGAGGCGGGATCGAGGTCCGACAAGCCCGGCAGGTTAGCGCCGCCAGCGCCGGCGTCCGGACCGGCGATATCCAAGGCTTTGTCCGCACAGCGACTGTCGCAGCCGGGGTGAGTCGGCGAGCGAGTTCGCGAGGGACCCGGAAGTCCAAGCGACCTGTGGCAACCGGGCGCACGGCGTGCGGTAAAATCGACTCCCACATCTCCGCGCCGGCTTAGCTCAGTGGTAGAGCAGCGGTTTTGTAAACCGCGGGTCGGGGGTTCAAATCCCTCAGCCGGCACCGATTTTAAGTCAGTTGCTTCAATGGGTTACATCCATCGCGGCCTCATGCCGCCACCCCGGGCGTTGCCGACCGTGCCGAAATCGTGACGTCGCCATTCACGGCGGCGATCCCGGCCCGTCCGGCATAGGCGGCGAGGTGATCGGCGGCGAGGTGCGCGTAGCGCCTTACCATCGATACCGACTCCCAACCGCCCAGCTCCTGCAGCACGTGCAAAGGCGTCCCCGCCTGGATGTGCCAGGAGGCCCAGGTGTGGCGCAGGTCGTGCCAGCGGAAGTCGGCGATACGAGCGCGCTCGAGCGCCTTGTACCACGCCTTCGTTGACACCTGCTTCACCGGCTGGCCCTGATAGGTGAACACCCGTTCGGGGTGCTTGCCCACCTGCCGACGCACGACCTCCATCGCGGCGTCGTTGAGCGGCACGGCGATCGCCCGCCGCGCCTTCGCCTGGTCGGGATGCACCCAGGCGATCTTCCGCTCGAGGTCCACCTGCTCCCAGGCAAGACCCGTCACGTTGGACGCCCGCAGCCCCGTGGCCAGCGTAAATGACGCCATGTCGCGCAGGTGCTCGGGCAATTCTC
>JASHTA010000126.1 GCA_030040795.1 Gammaproteobacteria bacterium
CGGAGGAGGCCATCGCGATGGCCGTGATGTACACGGCCAATCATCTGAAGGTGCGCGCGATCGTCGCATTGACGGAATCGGGCGCGACACCGCTTTGGATGTCCCGCATCCGCTCGGATATCCCGATCTACGCCTTCACGCGTCACGAGCAGACGCGACGCCGCGTGACTCTCTACCGCGGCGTCTATCCGGTCGTCTACGACGCGACCGGTCCCCAGACGGTGGAGACGCTCTACAACTCGATCTTCGCGCGCCTGCTCGAGCTTTCGCTGGTCCGCCGGGGCGACCGGGTCATCCTCACCAAGGGTGAGCTCTCCGGCGTGCAGGGTGGCACCAACTCCATGCAGATCCTGCAGGTCGCTTGAGCGGCCGGCGCGCGCTTCGCCTCGCGCTGCTTGCCACGCTGACCGCCGTGGGCGCGGTCATCCTCCTTGCCCTCGCGGGCTTCGCGGCCGCCTATCTCACGTTCAGAGCTTCGCTGCCTCCGCTCGACGGCCGCATTGCCCAGGCCGGCCTCTCGGCGCCGGTGACACTGGAGCGCGACGACCTCGGGGTCGTGACCGTCACCGCCGCGAACCGGACCGACCTCGCCTTCGGCACGGGATTCGCGCACGGCCAGGACCGCTTCTTCGAGATGGATCTCTCGCGCCGCTTGGCCGCCGGCGAGCTGAGCGAGCTCGTCGGCCCCGCGGCCCTGGCCCAGGACCGCGAGACCCGGCTGTTCCGCTTTCGCGCCCTCGCGCGCCTGGCGCTCGCGCAGGCGAGCCCGCAACAGCGCGCGCTCCTCGCGGCGTATACGCGCGGGGTCAATGCAGGGCTCGCAAGCCTCGGGAGCCGTCCCTGGGAGTACTGGCTTTTGCGAGCGACTCCTCGACCCTGGCAGCCCGAGGACTCCTTTCTCGTGAGCTACGCCATGTGGTGGGACCTGCAGCACGGGGATCTGCGCCGCGACATGCTGAGACGCATCGTCGATGCGAAGCTCGCGGGACCGCAATGCGGTGCCTGGAAGTGCGCTCTCGAGTTTCTCTATCCAGCGCGCACGGCGTGGGACAGCCCGAGCGTCGCGAGCGAGGCGGACCTCCGCGCTGAGGACGCGCGCGATGCCGTCTCTTCGCCTGTGCCCGGCCCGCAGGAGCTCGACGTCCGCGGCGCCGGAGCCGAGACCTCCGCAGGCGCCACTCGATCTGAGTTCGACCCGGCAGACATCGGCAGTAACAGCTGGGCTGTCGCGGGACGATTGACGACGACGGGGGCCGCGCTCGTCGCCAGCGATATGCACCTTGGACTTCAGGTTCCGCCGACGTGGTATCACATGCGGTTGCGGATCGAAGCACCCGGCGCGGCAACGGGCGCGACAACAGGCGCGATAACCGGCGCGGCAACGGGCTCGGCAACCGGCGCGGCGCTGGATCTCAATGGACTCACGCTCCCGGGCGCGCCGGTGCTGATCGCGGGATCGAACGGCCATGTCGCCTGGGCGTTCACCAATTCGGACGGGGACTGGGTCGATGCGAGGCCCGTCACCTGTTTCACGATCGACCGTTCGACGATGCAGACCCCTCAGGGCGACGTTGCGCTCGCGACCGCGATCGAGCGGATCCACGTGCGCGGCGCGCCCGACTCGCTGCTGACAGTGATGTCCGGCTCTCAGGGCATCCTGTTCCATGTCGATCCCGTCGAGCACCTGTGCTGGTTCGCGAGCTGGCTCGCGGAGGCGCCGGGCGCGACGAACATGAATCTCCTCGCGCTCGAGCGTGCGGAGTCGGTCCAACAGGTTCTCGCGCTCGCTCCGCAGATCGGCATTCCCGAGCAGAATCTCATCGCGGGCGACAGGGCCGGGCATATCGGGTGGGCGATCGCCGGGCGCTTGCCGTTCGACTCGCGCGAGGATCGCACAGAGAGCGGCTCGCCGTGGCGCACCGCCTCTGACGCTCCAAGCCTGTACGATCCGCCGATCGGGCGGCTGTGGTCGGCCAATGCCCGAGCGACGAGCGATGCCGCGGCGCTCGACGCGATCGGCGGCGAAGACGCCGCGGTCGGTGCGCAATACACGCTCGGCGCCCGGGCGCGCCAGATTCGCGACGCGCTGCTCGGGCTCGACAAGCCTGTCGCACCGAGCGACATGTTGCGCATTCAGCTCGACGACCGTGCGTTGTTTCTCGCGCGCTGGCGAGACCTGATCCTGAAGCTGCTCGACCGCACGGCGCTTGCCGGTGAGCCGGGGCGGGCCGAGATGCGAAGGCTCGTCGCCTCGTGGGATGCGCGCGCGGACGTGGACTCGGTCGGCTACCGGCTGGTGCGCGTCTTTCACGATCGAACGGCGGGCGCGGTATGGGAGATGATCCTCGACTCGCTCGGGGTGCGATCGCAGGATCCGCCGCCTCCGCAGTTCGAGCGGCCGCTGTGGACGCTCGTCACGACCCAGCCGCCTCACCTGCTCTCCGCCGCCTACCCGAGCTGGCGCGCGTTTCTGCTCGCGCAGCTCGATGGAGCCGTCTCGGCCCTCCAGGCGAGCTGCGGCGCGCTCGACCGCTGCCGCTGGGGCGCCGCGCATCCGGTTCGCATCCGCCATCCACTCTCGCGCGCGGCGCCGATCCTCTCGCGGCTCATCGACCTGCCGGAGCTGGAGCTGCCCGGCGACCATGACATGCCGCGCGTGCAGGACGGCGCATTCGGAGCATCGGAGCGGTTTGCCGTCTCACCGGGACACGAGGCCGAGGGCTACCTGCACCTCCCCGGCGGGCAGAGCGATCACCCGCTCTCGCCCTACTACCGGGCCGGCTTTCGCGCATGGGCCGAGGGCAAACCGCTGCCCTTCCTGCCCGGTCCCGCAGAGCATCGCCTGGTGCTTCAACCGGCGCGCGGAGCGGTAAACTGACGGACATGGACCCCAGCCGCCCTGCTCGCCCCGAGCGGACTTGCGTGCGCCGCCGCCTCGAGCGAGCCCGCATTCGTGCGGCTGCCTGATACCTTGCTTCCCCTCGGCAAGCCGCACCGGCCGGTCATCGGCCTGGTCCTCACCGGCGGGGGCGCGCGGGCCGCCTATCACATCGGCGTGCTGCGCGCCTTGAGCGAGCTGCTGCCGCGATCGCGCAATCCCTTCCCGGTCATCGTGGGGACTTCCG
>JASHTA010000127.1 GCA_030040795.1 Gammaproteobacteria bacterium
GTCTGGCCGGTTGGGCTCCTACCCGCCCAGGCGTCGGGGACATGCCGTGATGGCCCTGCTGTGCCTGCTGGGGGCGGCCCCGGTGGCGCGCGCTCAGGTCGTCGCGGACAACTCCACGAGCAAGCTCATGAGCATGACCCTCGAGCAGCTCATGAACGTCGAGGTCACCTCGGTCGCGCGTTATCCGGAGAAGCTCCTGCATGCGGCCTCGGCCATCCAAGTCATCACGCAGGAGGACATCGAGCGCTCGGGGGCGACGAGCCTTCCCGAGGCGCTGCGCCTCGCCGACAATCTCGATGTCGCGCAGAAGAACTCCCACGACTGGGGTATCTCGGCTCGCGGCTTCAATACCGCGCTCGCCAACAAGCTTCTCGTCATGATCGACGGGCGCACGGTCTACACACCGCTCTACTCCGGGGTGTTCTGGGACCAGCAGGATTACCTGCTGCAGGATATCGATCGGATCGAGGTGATCAGCGGTCCGGGAGGGACGCTCTGGGGCGCGAATGCCGTGAACGGCGTGATCAATATCATCACCAAGAGTGCCGAGAATACCCAGGGGCTATACGTGGAAGGCGGTGGTGGATCCGAGCTACAAGAGTTCGGCGCGATGCGCTTCGGCGACGAGATCGGCAATGGGGTGTTCTACCGCGTCTACGGGAAATACGACGACCAGGGCGATGAAGTGGTGGCAGACGGTGCCCCTGCATCGGATTCCTGGCACCGGGGGCAGACCGGCTTTCGCGTCGATACCCAGCCGTCGGCGCAGGATACCCTCAGTTTCCATGGGGACTTCAATGCCGGACACGAGAACATTGAGACCGGCGGCGTGGCCGACACGGACGACAGCAACATCGTGGGACGCTGGAACCGCGTCTTTTCGGATTCCTCCGACATGACGCTGCAGAGCTACTACTCCTACACTCACTGGACCGATCCCACGCCGGCCTACCTGATCAACGACATCCCGCTGGCCGGCCCGGGCATCTTCCAGGACGACCTGACCACCTACGATGTGGACTTCCAGGACCGCTTCGCCCTGGAGCAGATCAATCGGATCGTCTGGGGGCTGGGCTACCGCTTTACGCACGATGCCGTGAGGAACGCCCCCGGACTCGGCTTCTTCCCGACCGTTCTGGATCAGAATCTCTACAGCCTGTTCGTGCAGGACGAGGTCGCGCTGCGCACGAACGTGACGCTCACCGTGGGCTCGAAGGTCGAGCACAACGACTTCACCGGCTTCGAGTTCGAGCCGAACGTGCGCTTGCTGTGGAACCCGACCTCGACCCAGGCGCTCTGGGGGGCCATCTCCCGCGCCGTGCGCACCCCTTCCGAGATCGATCGGGATCTCTCCGAGCCCGTGCCGCCCGCGCCGGTGGTGCTCAAGGGCGGTGCGGATTTTCAGTCCGAAACCGTCATCGCCTACGAGCTCGGCTACCGGGCACAGCTGAATTCGCGCGCCTCGGCGTCCATCTCGACGTTCTACAACGACTACGGCGATGTGCGCAGCACGAGTTATACCCCAGTCACCGTCCTGCCGTTCTACTTCGCCAACAATGTCGAAGGGGATACCTACGGAGTGGAATTTGCCGGGGACTACGAAGTACTGGACTGGTGGACGCTTCATGGCGGCTACGACCTGCTCGATGAGCATCTGCGCGTGAAGCCGGGGCAGTACGATCTCAACGATGCGCTCAACGAGCTCTCCGACCCCAAGCATCAATTCTCGATCCGCTCCTCCATGAATCTTCCGGCGCACCTGCAGTTCGACGCCAATCTGCGCTGGGTCGACACGCTGCACACCAACAGTGGGGCGATCGTTGGAACCGTGCCGGCGTACTTCGAGCTCGACACGCGCCTCGCCTGGCGCCTCTCCGATCGGGTGCAACTCTCCATTGTCGGCCAGAATCTCCTGCATCCCTATCACGTGGAATACGGCTTCCCGAGCGCCAGCCGGGAGGAGATTCAGCGCAGCGTCTACGGCAAGGTGCAGTGGAGCTTCTGAGTCGGTCGAACGCTACATCGACGCTCGATGTCGAGCATCGCGTAATCCTGGCGGGTGGACAGCCACCAATTGGGCGTGGATATTAGGCGCAGACCATCGCGAATCCGCAACGCACGCCAAGCTCTCCATGCCTGAGCTTCCCGATCTGGCCGTCTATCTGGAGGCGCTCGATCGCCGCATCGTCGGCCAGCGCCTCGAGCGCGTGCGGATACTCTCGCCGTTCCTGCTCCGCACGGCCGTACCGCCAATCGAGTCCGTGGGCGACCGGCGCGTGCAAGAGGTGCGTCGAATCGGTAAACGCATCGCCATCGGGCTCGAGGCGGGTCTGTGGCTGGTTTTCCACCTCATGATCGCGGGTCGCCTGCACTGGGTGGAGCGGGGCTCTCGCGCCGCGAAGCGAGCGGTTCTCGCGCGCCTGGAATTCAGCAATGGGACGCTCACCCTGACCGAAGCGGGCACCAAGCGGCGCGCGTCTCTGCATCTCGTGCAGGGAGAGGGCGAGCTGCACCGGCACGATCCGGGAGGGATCGAGATCCTTCAATCGAGTCTCGCGCAATTTGCCGAGCGGCTGCGCAGCGAGAACCACACGCTCAAGCGCGCGCTGACCGATCCGAAGCTGTTCAGCGGCATCGGCAACGCCTATTCGGATGAGATTTTGCACGCCGCGAAGCTCTCGCCGGTCGAGCTGACGAGCCGGCTCGATGACGAAGCAGTCGCGCGCCTCTACGAGGCGACGCGGCAACAGATCAAGCTCTGGACCGAACGCTTGCGGAACCTTGCAGCCGGCGAATTTCCGGAGACCGTGACCGCTTTCCGGGAGGGCATGGCCGTTCACGGCCGCTTTCGCCTGCCTTGTCCGGTGTGTGGCACGCCGGTGCAACGCATCCGTTACGCCGACAACGAGACCAACTACTGTGCGCGCTGCCAGACCGGCGGCCGTCTGCTTGCCGATCGGGCACTGTCGCGCCTGCTCAAGCAGGATTGGCCCAAGAGTGTCGACGCTCTCGATCGTCAGACGTAGGCCGAAGGCAAAAGCAGCTCATCACCGGATACTGAATACTCGGTACGAGTGCGGTGCCACCTCAACGCGAAACGCCGTTCTAACGGCCTGAGGGAATCCCGCTCGCGGTCTGGCCGCCGTGGGCCCGGCGGTGGGCTCGGCGGAGATCCGCTCCCCGCTCACGAGGTCCACGAGGCCGGTATGCGCACCGGCCACGGATACGCCAACCGAGGTCGGGTCGGCGCGAAACGATTGAACGATGAACGTGCCGTTGTCGTAGGCGAAAAGACTCACGAGTGCCGGCGCATCGAGGCGCACCGGAAAGTCGGCCTGCAGGTAGCCGCGGATCGCGCGCAAGATGGGTTGAGGCAGCCGGTAGAGGTCCCCGGGGTTGTCTGGAATATCGAGCACGTACAGCACGCCGCGGGAGTAGCGGTCCATGAGCAGGATCGGCACGCCGTACGCTTGCGAAACGCCGCGCACGAGCGGCCAAGCGTCGTTCGTGTAGAAATGAATTTCCGGAAAAGCGATGCTCGGCTCCTGCCCGCCGGAACCGCCGAGTCCGGCTCCACCTCCCGCGCCGAAGGTCCCGAGGAAGTCGCGGACGCTGACACTCCGGCCCGTGTCCTCGAGCTCGGCGATGCTTTCGATTCCATGCCCTTGAAGCGCGCGCAGCAAGCCGGACGTGATCACGACGCTCTTGCCGGATGCGAGCTGCCGCTTGATCTTCGCAACGATGTCGGGATCCTGCCGCGCGGACTCGGTGAGCAGGATCAGCGGCGCATCGGCCGGGAACCGTGGAGTGAGCTCAATGGGTATCCCGACGTTGCCGAGATAGTCCTGAAGGAAGTCCTCGCCGCTCGACTGATACGGCTTGTAGCTTGCAATGCCGATCGGCCGGCCCAAGCGGCCCAGGAACCGGTCCGCCTGCTCGAGCGCGAAACCCGCCGCCTTGGCCCAGCCCGGAGGTCCGACCTGCGGCGAGGTGCTGCTCGAGTGCAACATCGCGTCCCAGTTGAAACTGGTCGACTCGTTGCTCCAGCTGCGCTCGCCGGGCTGGAGCGGCCGCAGCGAGGCGAGGTCGGACCAGTTGAAGAGCGTAATCTCGGGCGCTTTGGCGAAGAGAGTGTCCCAAAGCTGCTCGGCATAGCGGTCGACGTAGCGCGTGCCGTACGTATCGACCCAGCCGCCGCGGTCGCCGCCGTCCGGACGGACGTTGCTCAGATAGCGAAAGATCAGATAGCTCTCGTACTGCTGGAGGTGCTGGTCCGTAAGTTGCGGGTCCCGCGTCTCGGTGCCGGTATAGATCGCGTCGAATTGCTTTGCCTCGACGTCGAGGTCATAGCCGAGAGCCTGAAAGTGCTCATACCAGTTCGGATACTTGATGATGACCTTCACGCGAGGGTTGACCGTCCGAGCGGTTTTCAGCACCAGGTCGTTCGCAACCTCGCGCATCCTGTCCAGGCGGTACTGTGTCCAGCTCCGGTCTCCTTTGGCGGCGATGTCCGCATCGCTCTTCGTCGAGTAGAAGAAGAAATCATCGAGGATGATCTCATTGAAGTGCCGTGCCGCGAGCTCCACCGCGCGCCGGCAGATCTCCCGGTCGTGCGGGTTCTCGTAATCGAGCGTGCTGAATTGTCCACCGCCTCCCGGCGCGACAAAGGCGATGCCGCCCGACACTTCGATGCCGTGCCGAGTGAAGAATTTCTTGAGCGTCTCGAGCGCGGCCTCGTCCGCAAATCGTCCACCGCGGTACGTCTCGATATACACCTTGTCGAAGCGCACCTGTCCGGCGATACGCCGATACTGCGCCTCGAGAACCTTCGGGTCCTCGAGCTGGTGAGTCGCATCCACCGTCACGTAGATCGCGACCCGGAAGTTCTTGTAAGCGCCTTTTGCCGCGGCCCCACCACTTATTGCCACAAGAGCAAGGGTGACGGCAGAAATGAGGAAATAGCGTCTCATGGAACCCTCCCGCACTGGCGAATGATACCTGCTGGATCAGGTACTCTGCAGAAAGTCCGTGGGTCTGGCCGGGGGGAGGATGTCAAGTTGCCGTCGTCCCGCTATGCTAGATGCGCCGGTTGGGTGACCGCAGATCGGGGAGAGTCTCCATGAGTCACGACGCTCGTATCCGCATGCGCTTCGCGCTGATCGGCACCCTGGGTGCCCTGCTGTCCGCAGGTGCGCTCACCGCCCGTTCCCAAGAAGGCGGACCTATCAGCCCGACGCTGGCATCAACCCTCGCACCCGCGAGCGGAGGGAAGCGCCTGACCGTGACGTCGAGCGCCTTCCGCAACGGTCACACGCTGCCGCGGCGCTATACGCAATTCGGTTCCAGCGAATCTCCGCCATTGCGCTGGACGCGCGGGCCGGAAGGTACGCGGTCCTACGTGTTGCTGGTCGAGGATTCGGGAGTCGCGCGGCCGGAGCCGATCTTTCATTGGGTCATTTACAACATTCCGGCCGACGTTTCGAGCTTGCCTGAGAACATGTCGAAGGCGCCTGAGCCGCAGCAGCCTGCTGGGGCCATGAACGGTCTGAATATCGCCCGGCGGCCCGGTTACATCGGGCCGCGGCCGCCCAAGGGGCAGACCCATCCCTACCACTTCGAGGTGTTTGCGCTCGATGAGACGCTCTCGCTGAGCCCGGATATGGCAACGCGCGATGCCGTGGTGGATGCGATGAAGGGCCACGTGCTGGCCGAGGGCGAGCTGGTAGGGCACGTCACCGGACAGTAACCGTAGCGGAGTCGCGAAGGAACTGGGCGACGGTTTGATTGCGCCATTGCAGTGCGGCGATCGGGTCGGTCGATCCCACCGCTCGGATCCATCGGAGTGGCGGCACTAATCCCGCGACATCGTGGTAGTTCAGGTGGTGCGTACCGGGGGTGAAGATACGTGTCGCCTGCGTCGGCAGCAACTCGTCGTTGATGGCCTCATTGCGGGCGCTATACATCATCAGGTAAGGGACGCGTAGCGCACTAGCTTCGGATGATCCGTACAGGCCGCCATCGATGTTGACGACGCACGTGGCGCGCCGACCAGAGCTCGCGACTTGCGTTGCGACCGCACCGCCAAGGGAGTAGCCGACGAGATGAACGGCCGATAAATCCGCGGCGCGGGCATCGCCTCCGGGAATCGCCGCAACGAGGGATGGCAGCTGATCCAACACGAACTGCGTATCCCGAGCCCTTTCGATGACGATGCGATTAGTACTGCCGGCAGCCGCGTAGAGCTCGCTCGCCAGCCGGGCTCGTTCCGATGCGTCCGCGCGTCTAATCCGTGCGCTCAGAGCCCTGGCCAGCTGTCTTTGAGGTGGCGACTCCCGTTGCTTGAGAGCCTGGTATTCCGACCACTGATCCTCGTGCTGGATCGCGA
>JASHTA010000128.1 GCA_030040795.1 Gammaproteobacteria bacterium
TTTTTGATGCGGCTCATACGAAACTTCTCCATCATTGCACACGTCGATCACGGCAAATCGACCCTGGCGGATCGCCTCATCCAGCTCTGCGGCGGCCTCGAGGCGCGCGAGATGCACGAGCAGGTGCTCGACACGATGGAGCTCGAGCGCGAGCGTGGCATCACCATCAAGGCGCAGAGCGTGACGCTGCACTACGATGCACGGGACGGGCAGCGCTACCAGCTCAACCTGATCGACACTCCCGGGCACGTGGACTTCTCGTACGAGGTCTCGCGGTCCCTCGCCGCGTGCGAGGGCGCGCTGCTCGTCGTCGATGCCTCCCAGGGAGTCGAGGCGCAGAGCGTCGCGAACTGCTACACGGCGATCGAGCAGGGGCTCGACGTGCTTCCCGTCATCAACAAGATCGACCTGCCGTCCGCCGATCCGGGGCGCGTCGCCCAGGAGATCGAGGACATCATCGGCATCGAAGCGAAGGATGCCGTGCGCGTCAGCGCCAAGACCGGGGCCGGCGTGCCGGAGCTGCTCGAGACGCTCGTCCGCAGAATTCCGCCGCCGAAGGGCGATCCCGAGGCGCCCTTGCAGGCGCTCATCATCGATTCCTGGTTCGACAATTACGTTGGGGTCGTCTCGCTGGTGCGCGTCGTCAACGGGACGCTCGACACGGGCAGCAAGATCCGCGTGATGTCGACCGGGCGCAGTCACAACGTGGACGAGCTCGGCTGCTTCACGCCGAAGGCGCTCGTACAGCGCACGCTCTCGGCCGGCGAGGTGGGTTTCGTCATCGCGGGCATCAAGGAGATCGACGGAGCGCCGGTCGGGGATACGATCACGCTCGAGGGGCGGCCGGCGAAGTCGCCTCTGCCCGGCTTCAGGGAGATCAAGCCGCGCGTGTTCGCGGGCCTGTTCCCGGTCAACTCGGAGGACTACGAGTCTTTCCGGGATGCGCTCGCGAAGCTGCGGCTCAATGACTCCGCTCTGCATTACGAGCCCGAGTCCTCGGGCGCCCTCGGGTTCGGCTTCCGCTGCGGCTTCCTCGGGCTGCTGCACATGGACGTGGTGCAGGAGCGGCTCGAGCGCGAGTACCACCTCGATCTGGTGACGAGCGCGCCGACCGTCGTCTACGAGGTCGCGCGGACCGACGGCACGGTCGAGTACGTGGACAATCCCGCCAAGCTTCCCGTGGCGAACGAGATCGAGGAGATCCGCGAGCCGATCATCACGGCGAGCATCCTCGTGCCGCCCGACCACGTGGGCGCGGTGCTCAAGCTCTGCAACGAGAAGCGCGGCGTGCAGAAGAAGATGCAGTATCTCGGCACGCAGGTGTCGCTCGAGTTCGCCCTTCCGCTCGCGGAGATCGTGCTCGATTTCTTCGATCGGCTGAAATCGGTGAGCCGCGGCTATGCCTCGTTCGACTACGAGTTCAGCCACTTCGAGGCTGCCCCGCTCGTCAAGCTCGACATCCTCATCAACGGCGACCGCGTGGATGCCCTCTCGATCATCGTGCACCGCGACAGCGCCTACCACCGCGGACGCGAGCTCGTGGACAAGATGCAGGAGCTCATTCCCCGGCAGATGTTCGAGGTGGCGGTGCAGGCCGCCATCGGCAGCTCGATCATCGCGCGCGCGACCGTGAAGGCGCTGCGCAAGAACGTTCTCGCGAAATGCTACGGGGGCGATGTGACGCGCAAGCGCAAGCTCCTCGAGAAGCAAAAAGAGGGCAAGAAGCGGATGAAGCAGCTCGGCCACGTGGAGATCCCGCAGGAGGCTTTCCTCGCGGTGCTGCGAGTCGGGCACAAGTCGTAAGAGATTCCGGGGCCCCCACAACAACAAGGACCTTCCATGCTGATGTCATTGATCTCGGCGCTGAGCTGGCTCGCCATTCCCGTGGCCGCCGTGTGCGTGGTGGACGACTGGCTGCTGCGCCCCCGGCGCCAGATCGCGGCCGCGCCGCAGCCCGCGCGCGATCCACCGGTCATGGCCCTCGCGTACTATGCCTTGCCGGTCCTGATCGCGGCGGCCGTCATCCGGCTCCTGGCGGCCGAGACTCTCGATTTCAGCTTCGTGCTGCTCGCGATCGCGGTGGTGACGGGCCTCGCCTGGCTGCTCGATGCGGCAGTGCTTCGCAAGCGGCGGATGAATGCCGTGCGCGCGGCCGGCAAGAGCTCCGAGGTCGTCAGTGAGCCCGGCACGGTCGACTACGCGCGCAGCTTCTTTCCGGTCGCCGTGATCGTGCTGGTGCTGCGCTCGTTCCTGTTCGAGCCGTTCCGCATTCCCTCGGACTCCATGATGCCGACGCTCGTCGACGGGGATTTCATCATCGTCAACAAGTACGCGTACGGCCTGCGCCTGCCCATCGTCGATCGGAAGGTGCTCTCCATCGGGGAGCCTCACCGGGGCGATGTGGTCGTGTTCCGCTATCCGCCCGATCCTTCGGTCAACTACATCAAGCGGGTCGTCGGCGTGCCGGGAGATCGTGTGAGCGTCCACGACGACATGGTCACCCTCAACGGCAAGCCGGTTCCGACGGCGGACCGCGGGCTCTACGACGACGGTTGCTACGAGGGCATGCATCTCGAGCAGGAGACGCTCGATCATCACAGCCATGAGTTGATATTCTGCCCCACGACCGGCGACCTCGCCGTCGAGCCTCTGCCGACGTGCAACCGGCATCTGCCCCGCGGCTACGTGTGCCCCGCCGAGAACGATCTGGCGTTCCAGGAGCACGGCTCCTGGCCCGAGCACGTGATTCCGCCCGGCATGTATCTGATGCTGGGCGACAATCGCGACAACAGCTCTGACGGCCGGTACTGGGGTTACGTGCCTGAGGCGAATCTGGTCGGCAAAGCGACCCGAATCTGGTTCAATTGGGACTTGCAGCGCTCCGGCGGCCCGATCTGGAGGCGGATTTGGATGCGCATCCAGTGACCGCGCCGGAGCCAAGGGGGAGTTATGTATAGAAGACAACGAGGGATGACGTTTCTCGGCGGTCTACTGCTGATGATTCCCGTCGCGATCGTGGTCTACGCCGTCATCCGCCTGGTGCCCGTGTATCTCAATTACATGAACGTCGCGCGCAGTCTCGACACCGCTGCCTCGACCGCGCAGTCGGACGGCGCACATGTCTCGCCGCAGGCGATCCGCGGCTCGATCGCGAAGAGCTTCGACATCGACAGCATCAACTTTCCCTCGGTGAGCGACATCCAGATCCGGCAGGAAGGCAGCGGATGGGTCATCGAGGCGAAGTATGAGGACACGGCCGAGCTCTTCGGCAACATCTCCCTGCTCATCGACTTCGACAAGGTCGCGCGAATCGGCGGCTGACCGAGTGCAAGCCGACTGGCCTCAGCGCTGGGTTCGGGAGCGGCTCGGATACGAGCCCGGCGATTGCGGCCTGTTCGCCGCCGCCCTCACGCACCGCAGCGCCTCGCGCCCGCACAACGAGCGGCTCGAATTCCTCGGCGATGCGGTGCTCAACCTGCTCGTCGCGGAGCATCTCTTTCGCGCTTTCCCCGGCGCCGACGAGGGCGATCTGAGCCGCCTGCGCGCCCGCATCGTCAGCCGCGAGCCGCTCGCCGAGATCGCCTCCGAGCTCTCGATCGGCGAGGTGCTGCTGCTCGGCAGCGGCGAGCTGAAGACCGGCGGCTTCCGCCGCCAGTCCATTCTCGCGGACGCGCTCGAGGCGGTCTGCGGCGCGCTCTATCTCGATGGAGGCGTCCAGGCCGCGCGCGCCGTGATCGAGAGGCTCATCGAGCCGCGCATTGCGCAGCTGCCGGCTGCCGCGGCGCTCAAGGATGCCAAGACGCGGCTTCAGGAGTACGTTCAGTCGCGAGGCCTGCCGTTGCCGCGCTACGCCGTGGAGCGCACGGAGGGCGAGGCGCACGACCAGACCTTCTGGGTGGTCTGCGAAGTGGAGAGTCTGCAGCGGCGCGCGAGCGGCCAAGGCCGCAGCCGCAGGCGGGCGGAGCAGGAGGCGGCGCAGCGCGTGTTGAGCGAGATCGAGGCGGAGCGACGCCAGAGCAAGGCGGAGCGGCCCGGGATCGAGGTGGAGGGGCCGAGAACCGAGGCGGGCAGGCCGTGAGCACGCCGCATTTCCGCGCGGGGTTCGCCGCGCTCGTCGGCCGCCCGAACGTCGGCAAGTCCACTTTGCTCAACGCGCTGATGGGGGAGAAATTGAGCATCGTGACGCCCCGGCCGCAGACGACGCGGCATCGAGTGCTCGGCGTTCTCACCTCCGAGCAAGCGCAGATCGCATTCGTCGACACGCCGGGACTGCACCGCGGAGCCCGCCGCGCGCTCAATCGCGCCATGAACCGCACGGCCGCTGCGGCGCTGCACGATGCGGACCTCGGCGTGCTCGTGGTCGAGGCTGCGCAGTGGACCCCCGAGGATGAGCTCGCGCTCGAGAGCATCCAGCACAGCGGCCGGCCCGTCGTGGCGGCGGTCAACAAGATCGACCGCGTCCGTCCTCGCGAGAGGCTCCTGCCGTTTCTTGCCGAGCTCGACCGCCGGCACGCCTTCACGGCCATGATCCCCGTTTCCGGCCTCAAGGGAGAGAATCTCGATGCGCTGATCGCGGCCATCGGGTGCGTCCTGCCCGAGTCGCCGCCGCTTTATCCGCGAGAGCTGCGCACCGATCGGGACTTTCGCTTCCGGATCTCGGAAGCCATCCGCGAGAAGCTCACACTGGAGCTGCAGCAGGAGCTGCCCTATGGAATCGCCGTGGAGATCGAGCGCGCGGTGGAGGAGGACGGACAGCTCCTCGTCGATGCGGCCATCTGGGTGGACCGGGCCGGACAGAAGCCGATCGTGATCGGCGCCCGCGGCGAGCGGTTGAAGCGCGTCGGCCGTGCGGCGAGGCTCGAGCTCAACCGAGCGCTCGGCCGGCGCCTGCATCTGGCCCTGTGGGTGAAGGTACGCGAAGGCTGGGCGGACAGCGCGCGCGCCCTGCAGCAGCTGGGTCTCGACGTATGAGTTCCAGTTCCCGACGCATCCATCTCGCGCCCGGCTACATCCTGCACCACATGCCGTACCGGGATACCAGCCGGATTTTCGAGGTGCTGACACGCGAGCATGGCCGGCTGTCGCTGTTCGCGCGCGGCGTGCGTGGGCCCAAGGCGAAGCTCGCTCCGCTGCTGCAGCCGTTTCGGTTGCTGCTTTTTTCGTGGAGTGGGCGGGGGGAGGCTCCACAGCTCATCGGTGCCGAGCCGGGCAACGAAGGCGGAGCGCTGCCCGCCGCGCATCTGATGGCCTGCTTCTATCTCAACGAACTCGTGCTGAAGCTCACTTCGCGCCACGATCCTCACCCGGCGCTCTTTGATTCCTACCACGCGGCGCTCGAGCACTTGAAGCGCGGCGGCCTGCTCGAGCCGGCCTTGCGCCTCTTCGAGAAGCGCCTGCTCGAGGAGGTCGGCTACGGGCTGGATCTTGAGGCCGAATCGCGGACGGGACGCCGCATTGCGGCCGAGGCGTATTATCGGTTCCGCCCGGCGCAGGGGCTCGTGCCGGCCTCTCCCGATACGCCGGGGGCGCTCGCCGGCCGCTCGCTGATGAGTCTCGCGCGGGAGCAGCTCACCAGCCGGACGGAGCTCGACGATGCGCGGCGGTTGCTCGGCTCCGCGCTCGCGCACTGCCTGGAGGGCCGCGAGCTCGTCACGCGCGCGGTGGCGAGGTCGATCGCTCGTCGCGAGGCGCCGGTTCGCGAACCGGCACATCACGAGCCGGGGCGCCATGAGCCGGGGCGCCATGAGACGACGCACCGCCGGCCAGAGCTCCACAAATGATCGCTCTCGGTGTCAACATCGATCACATCGCCACGCTGCGCCAAGTCCGCCGCGCCCGCTTCCCCGACCCCGTCCATGCGGCTCTCCGCGCGGAGATGGCTGGCGCGGATTGCATCACGCTGCACTTGCGAGAGGATCGGCGCCATATCCAGATCGAGGACGTCCGAGCTCTGAAGGGGCTGCTGCAGACGCGCATGAATCTCGAGATGGCCGTCACGGGTGAGATGCTCGAGATTGCGCGCGACGTGCGGCCGGCGGACTGCTGTCTCGTACCCGAGCGGCGCACGGAGCTTACGACCGAAGGCGGGCTCGATGCGGCCGGCCAGACGCCACGGCTCAAGGAGGCGGTCGCGGCTTTGGCCGGCGAGCGTATTCGAGTCGCGCTGTTCATCGACCCGGAGCCTCGCCAGATCGAGGCAGCGGCGCAGATCGGGGCCCCGGTCGTCGAGCTGCACACCGGAGCCTATGCGGAGGCAGCCGGCGCGCACCGCGCAACGGAGCTCGAGCGGCTGCGGACCGCAGCGCGGCTTGCCGAGAAGCTCGGCCTCGAGGTGCACGCGGGGCACGGCCTCGACTATCACAACGTCCAGCCGGTCGCGGCGATCGAGACGATCGTGGAGCTCAACATCGGACACGCGATCGTCGCACGGGCAGTCTTCGACGGTCTCGCAGCTGCCGTGCGGGACATGAAGGCGCTGATGCGGGCGGCGCGCCCATGATCCTCGGCACGCGCGCATGAGCCGCGGCACGTGCGCATGATCCTCGGCACGCGCCCATGATCTTCGGCATCGGCGTCGATGTGCTCGAGACGCGCCGCATCGCGCGCACGCTCGAGAAGTTCGGCTCGCGTTTCCTCGATCGTCTGCTCATGCCCGAGGAGCAGGCCCAGCTCGCCAGCGCACGGCGCCGCGAGCGCTTCGTCGCCATGCGCTTTGCGGCGAAGGAGGCGATCGTCAAGGCGATGGGCACCGGCTTCTCGCACGGCATATGGATCCGGGACGTGGGGGTCGTGCAGAACGCGTGGGGCAAGCCCGAGGTCGTCTTCTCGGCGCGCGGGGACGAGATGCGGCGGCGCCTCGGCATTGGCGAGGGACACGTGACGCTCACGGACGAGTCGGGCCTCGTGGTCGCGGTCGCGGTGTTGATGAAGGCCGTTTGATGAATACGCTCGTGTTCGATATCGAGACGGTGCCCGACGTGAGCCTCGGCCGTCGGCTCTACGGACTGGCAGGCCTTCCCGACGCCGAAGTGGCCAAGGCCATGCTCACGCGACGCCGCCAGCAGGTGGGCGATGAGTTCCTGCCGCCCCTGCTGCAGCGGGTCGTCGCCATCTCCTGTCTGCTGAGGAGCCGCGACGGTCTGAAGCTCTGGAGCCTCGGCGATGTCGCGGCGAGCGAGGCGGAGCTCGTCGAGCGATTCTTCGATGGCATCGAGCGGTTCACGCCCGTGCTGGTCTCGTGGAATGGGAGCGGCTTCGACCTGCCCGTGCTGCAGTATCGAGCGTTGCGCGCCGGTGTGCAGGCTCCGCGATACTGGGAGACGGGGGACGAGGACACGACGTTTCGCTTCAACAACTATCTCTCCCGATACCATTGGCGCCACATCGACCTGATGGATGTTCTCGCGGGCTTCCAGGGTCGGGGCCGCGCGTCGCTCGCCGACATGGCGGCACTGCTCGGGCTGCCCGGCAAGCTCGGGTTCGACGGCAGCCAGGTCTGGGAGACCTGGCTCGCGGGGGACGTCGTTCGCATCCGCCGCTATTGCGAGACGGACGTACTGAACACGTACCTCGTCTATCTGCGCTTCGAGCTGATGCGAGGGCGCCTCGTACGCGCGCGCTACGAGGAGGAGGTCGCGCGTGTGAAGGCGCTGCTGAGCGAGGGTGCCGAGCCTCACCACGCCGAGTTCCTGCGTGCTTGGGAAGCGAGCGCTCGGGAGGCGAGGGATTGAGCGAGGCCGAGCTCGGCACGGTGGAGGCGCTCACCCACGAAGGCGAAGGCGTCATCCACGCCGGCAAGACCGCATTCGTCGCCGGAGCGCTGCCCGGTGAGGTCGTGCGCTTCCAACGCGTCCGGCGGCGCAAGCGTCACGATCAGGCCACGCTCCTCGAGATCGTGCGGCCGTCGGCCGAGCGCGCCGTGCCACGCTGCGCGCACTTCGGCGTCTGCGGCGGGTGCGCGCTCCAGCACCTCGAGGCCAGCCGTCAGATCGACGCGAAGCAGGCCGAGCTGCGCGACAGCCTGGAGCGCGTGGCGCGCGCGACTCCCGAGATTTGGCTCGAGCCGCTGCGCGGACCGCTGTGGGGCTATCGCAGGCGCGCCCGTCTCGGCGCGCGCTACGTGCCGAAGAAGGGCCGCGCGCTGGTAGGCTTTCGCGAGAGACTCTTGCCGTACATCGCCGCCATCGAGCGGTGCGAAGTGCTCGCGCCTCCCCTCGGCGGGCTGATCGGGCCGCTATCGGCGCTCCTGAGCGAGCTCAGCATTCGCGAGCGGGTGCCGCAGATCGAGGCGGCGGTTGGAGACAACGCGACGGCGCTCGTGCTGCGCGTTCTCGAGAGCCCTCCGCCGCGAGATCTCGCGCGCCTCGCAGAGTTCGAGCGAGCGCACGCGGTGCGGCTTTATCTGCAGTCCGCGGGGCTCGAGTCCGTGACGCGGCTCTCATTGCCGCCCGATCCGGGCGGAGCCGCCGCTGCCGCGGCCACTGCCGCGGCCGAGGAGCCCCTCTGGTACGCCGTGCCGGATTTCAACGTGCGCTTCGAGTTCGCGCCCACCGATTTCATCCAGGTGAACGGAGCGATGAACCGGGCGCTGATCGCGCGCGCTGTGTCCCTCATCGAGCCGACGGAGCAGTCGCGAGTGCTCGACCTGTACTGCGGGCTCGGGAATTTGACGCTGCCGCTCGCGCGCCGCGCGGGTCGGGTGGTCGGCGTCGAGGGCGACCACGCGCTCGTCGAGCGCGCGCGACATAATGCTCGACTCAACGGCATTCGCAACGCGGAGTTCATCGAAGCGGATCTCGCGAGTCCCTTGCCGCACGATCTGCCGTGGCTCGCGTCGCCTTTCAGCGACGTGGTGCTGGATCCGCCGCGGGCCGGAGCGCGCGATGTTATGCGGACCATTGCACGAATCCGCCCGCGCCGGGTGCTGTATATTTCCTGCCATCCGGGCAGTCTTGCGCGGGACGTGGGAATTCTGGTTCACGACCATGGCTTCGTGCTGCGCGCAGCCGGGGTCCTGGATATGTTCCCTCATACCACCCACGTCGAATCGCTTGCGCTACTCACGCCCGGCGAGCAGCGGGAGGCAGACGGACGATGACCCTGGGGCCGCTCATGATCGATCTGGCTGGTCCCCGGATCGAGGCGGAGGAGCTCGAGCTCCTCCGGCATCCGCTCGTCGGCGGCGTCATTCTGTTCACTCGCAATTTCATCGACTCCGAGCAGCTCTCGGCCCTCACGGATGCGATTCACGCGGCGCGCAGCCCGCCGCTCATCGTCGCCGTCGACCACGAAGGCGGACGCGTCCAGCGCTTCCACGGCTCCTTCTCGCCGCTGCCGGCTGCGCGCCGCATCGGTCACGAGCTCGACGTTGACGCACGGGCCGGCCTCGCGCTCGCTCGGCGCATGGGCTGGCTCATGGCGGCGGAGCTGCGGGCGCACGGCGTGGACATCTCCTTTGCGCCCTGTGTGGATCTCGACTACGGCGTAAACGCCGCGATCGGCGACAGGGCGCTCCACGCGCGCGGCGACACTGTCGCGCAGCTCGCCGTCGCCTACGCGCACGGCATGCGAGATGCCGGGATGGCGGCGACCGCCAAGCACTTCCCAGGCCATGGCGCCGTGCGTGCCGACACGCATCACGCCCTTGCCGTCGATCGCCGCGAGCTCGCCGATCTCACCGAGGACCTCACGCCGTATCGCCGCCTCATCGACAACGGGCTGCCCGGCGTCATGATGGCGCACGTGCAGTTTCCGGCCGTCGATGAGCGGCCGGCAAGCTCGTCGAGCCGGTGGATTCGCGGCGTCTTGCGCGGGGGAATGCACTTTCAGGGCGCCGTCTTCTCGGACGATCTGTCGATGGCGGGCGCCGCGGCAGAGCGCGACATCGTCGCGCGCGCGGAGCACGCGCTCTCGGCCGGCTGCGACATGCTGCTCGTTTGCAACGACCGTTCCTCCGTGGTGTCGCTGCTCGATCGGCTGAAGGCCGAGCCGGAGCCCGCCTCGCACGTGCGCATCGTGCGCATGCGGGGGCGCGAGGGGAGGCCGTGGCGCGAGCTCACCGGTTCCCCCGAGTGGAAAGAGGCCCGAGCGTCGCTCGAGCGCGTCGCGGCGGCTCCGCCGCTGTCGCTGCATTCCGGTGCCGCATGAACGACTGGTCGATCGAGGACTGGCGCAAGATCCTCGGCGCAGCGCCCGAGGGCATCGTGGTGTGCAATGCGGCCGCGGACCATCCGGTGGTTTATGCGAACAATGCCTTCGCGCAGCTGTGCGGCCGTCCGGTCGAGGCGCTGCTCGGCGTCAATCTACGCATGCTGCAGGGCACGGATCGCGACCAGGAGGGACGCCAGCGCATCCGCGAGGCGATCGAGCGCGGCGAGTCCTGCCGCGCAGTCCTGCGCAATTACCGCTCCGACGGCACCTCGTTCTGGAACGAGATGCTGCTGCAGCCCGTGCGCAACGGCGAGGGGCGCGTCGTCCAGTGGATCGGCTACCACCGCGATGCCGGCGAGCGGCTGCGTCCGGCCGAGCGAACCGGGGCGGGACTGCCCGCATGGATGCGCGAGGACAGGCTGACGGCCCTGCACTCGCGGGCGTACTTCGAGGAGATCCTGCGTCGCGATTGGCAGGTCGCCCAGCGCGACTCGCACGAGATCGGCCTTGCTCTGTTCGATATCGACGACCTCGGAGCCTACAACGACACGTTCGACAAGGCCGCCGGCGATGCCTGCATCCGCCGCGTGGCTCGCGCCATCAGCAGCTCGTACCGTCGCGGCGGCGATCTCGTCGGGAGGTGGGAAGGCGGGACGTTCGCCGTGCTGACCCAGGGGGATGCCGCGGCGAGCGCTTGCGAGTACGCGAAGGTGGTGGTTCAGCGCGTGCGCGACCTGCTCATCCATAATCCGCGCGCGGGCAACGGCTGCCGGTACGTGACGTTGAGCGCCGGCGTCGCAAGCCTGGTACCCGCCCGCGAGTTGCCGCTCGAGGCGCTCGTCGGCGCTTGCCTCACGGCGCTGCAACGCGCGAAGACCATCGGCAAGAACAATCTCTGCGCCGCGGAAGCGCGCGACTTCAAGGGCTGAGCGGAGCGCGTGCCTGGCGCGGAGCGCGCGGCGGCTGCGCCGCACGCCGCACGATCGTGACGAGCGCAATCGCACCGAAGGCGGGATGGTCGAAGTAGTTGCGCTCGTCGAGACGCACACGATGGCTGTCATGGAGTGTGAAGACGGTGCCCGCGGCGGCGTCGAGCCCGGGCGGAGGATCGTCCATCGCGTAATCGAGCGTCAGCGCGAGATGCAGGAACTCGCCGCGTTCGAGCGCCACCGAGCCCGAGAGACCCTTGGCATCGATCCCGAGGCTCTGAACCGGGATCTCGATCGGCTTATCCCAGGGACTCGCGGTCTGCGACCACGCGACATGAGCCACCGGGATGTACCGGCCGCTGGAGCGCAGCCGCACCGCCATCCGATCGAGCTGGAACGCGGAGGAGGGGAGCAGCTGCAGGTTGCTGCGCTCGACCGCAGATTGCGCGGCCGCGGCCGCGGCCGCGGCC
>JASHTA010000013.1 GCA_030040795.1 Gammaproteobacteria bacterium
CTGTCCCGGCCGGAACTGCTGCGCGCCGAGACGCGCGAGCGCGTCATGTCGGTGGTCGACCGGCTCGGTTACAGGCCGAACGTGCTCGCACGCGGCCTGCGCAGGGGCAAGGCGCGCGCCATTTTCCTTCTGGTGCCCAATTTGAGCCCATTCTTCCTCGAGATCTTCGCCGGGGCCGAGGATGTCGCTCGGCAGGCGGACTTCGAGCTGCTCCTCGGCAACAGCAACGGGGATCCCGAGAGAGAGGAGGCTTGCTTCGATCAAGTCCTGAGCGGACGTGCGGACGGCATCATTCTGCTCACGGGACTCGCGCCGGCCGCCTATGCTCCCGGCAAGCGTCCGCTTCCCCCGCTCGTCACGGTGCTCGAGCGGCTGCCCGGCCGGGCCGTTCCCGTGATTCGGACCGATCATCGTGTAGGTGCCGCGGAGGCGACACGTCACTTGATAGAGCTCGGGCACCGTCGCATCGCGCACATCGCAGGCAGCAAGCGCGCCCCGAGCACGGCGCACCGCCTGGCGGGTTTTCGTGACGCCCTCGAATCGGCCGGGCTGCCTTTCTTGCAGGATCTGCTCTACCCGGGCGACTTCACCATGAAGTCCGGCACCGCCGGCATCGAGCGGCTGATGGGCCTCGATGAGCCTCCGACGGCCGTCCTCTGCGGCAACGACGAGATGGCCTTCGGCGCCATCCGTATGCTCCACAAGCTCGGCCTCTCGGTGCCGAAGGACTCGTCGGTCGTCGGTTTCGACGATCAGAACATGGCAGCCTTCTACAACCCGCCGCTCACGACGGTCCACATTCCGCGTCATGAGCTCGGCAGGCGCGCGGCCCTCGAGCTGATCGATCAGCTCGAAGGACGCGACGTCGCGCACGAAGTGGTCCTTCCTACGCGCCTCGTCATTCGTGAGAGCACCGCGCCGCCGGCACGGCACAAGGCTCGCGGCAGCCGCCTCAAATCACCCTAGCGCACCGGTCTTTCACGGCGTCGGCGCCGCCCACTCGAAGCCCTGTTGCACGCGAATGTCGCGCGACGAGCTGCCGATGAGAATGCGGTGGGCCCCCGGAGTGCTCGTCCAGCCCGAGCGATGAATGTCGTAGTAGGAGAGGTCGCGCGGTGACAGGGTGAACGTCACGGTCTTCATCTCGCCGCGCGCGAGGCTGACTTTCCGGAACCCCTTGAGCTCCTTCACGGGCTGCGCGACCGCCGTCGTCGCCTCGTCCCCGACGTAGAGCTGTACGGTCTCCTCACCGGCGCGCGTGCCCGTATTGCGCACGTCCACCGAGACCTCGAAGGGCTGCCCGGCCGTCACGCTCGCCGGCACGCGCAGATTGCCGTATTCGAACGTCGTGTACGAGAGGCCTTGGCCGAACGGAAACAGCGGCTCGATCTTTCTCTTGTCGTAATAGCGATAGCCGACGAACACGCCCTCGCCGTAGTCCGCATCGCGCTCCGCCGGATAATAGAGATACGTCGGGGTGTCCTCGATGCGCCTCGGAAAGGTGAACGGCAGCTTGCCCGAGGGGTTCACCTCGCCCAGAAGAACTTGCGCGATCGCATCGGGTTCCTCCTCTCCTCCGAGCCAGGCCTCGATGATGGCCGGCGCCCGATCCGCCCAGGGCAGCAGCCGCGGCGAGCCCGTATTCAGCACGATCACGGTATGGGGATTCGCAGCGAGCACAGCCTCGACGAGCGCGTTCTGGCTGCCTTCGAGCTGCAAGCTTCGCCGGTCACTGCCCTCCGTTTCCGCCGCGGGCGCTGCGCCCACGAACACGATCGCCGCATCGGCGCTCCGAGCCGCCTGCACCGCCTCCGCGATCGTGCCGGGCGGCACTCGGATGCCGAGATGCAGGGAATGGAACGCCATCGGCGGACTCACGTAGTTCACTTGGATCCGGTACCGATGGCCGGCGCGGAGCATCACTCTCCCGACCCGCAAGCCCGCCCCAAAATCGATCTGTGCGGGCAGCGCCGTGCCATGTCCCGCTCCAACGATCGCGTGACCCTCCAAGTAAAGTGTGGCCTCACCCGCCTGACTCAGGCTGAACGCGTACTCGCCGTTCTTCGGCGGCCAGAAATACCCCTCCCAGCGAGCTGACATCTGTGTGAGCTCGGAGGCGAGGATCGTCTTGTCGAAATAGGTCTCAACGCCCTGACGCACGGGCCGGCCTCGAAAGTCGGCGTTGTCGTAGTAGCTGAAGGCGAGCCCTGGCTCGCTGCGTGCGGCCGTCGGGCTGAGCAAGCGAGCATCGGCGGGAGGAGGAACCGGATCGTTGTCGACGCCTCGCGCATAGAGGACGTTGACGCTGCGGCCGACGAGGCGGCGCAGGCTCATGAGTGGAGTGAGGATGCGGGAGGGTATGACGCTGGCACTACCTCCTCCCTCGTAGAGCGGCACGTCGGCATTGGGCCCGATGACGGCAAGCGTATGGATGCGGGATGGGTCGAGCGGCAGCAAGCCGCCTTGATTCTTGAGCAGCGTGATCGCCTCGCGCGCTGCGAGCAGAGCGGTGGCACGGTTGCGTGTGCCGAGGAGCTCGCCCGCCGGGCGCGCCGTGCCGTCGAGCAGGCCTGATCGGATGAGAGTGCGCAGCACCCGTCGCGCCGCATCGTCCACGGCGCTCCGATCCACTTGCCAGTTGCTCACCGCCTGGGCAAGTTGCGCACCGAAGTAGCGGGGCGGTCCCGGCATCTCGAGGTCCACACCCGCGCTTGCGGCAGCGACGGTGGAGTGCACCGCGCCCCAATCGGACATCACCAGACCCTCGAAGCCCCACTCCCGCTCGAGGATGTCGCGGATGAGCCGGCGGTTCTCCGTCATGTAGGTGCCGTTCAGACGGTTGTAGGAGAGCATGACGGCCCAGGGATGCGCCTGCTTCACGATCATCTCGAACGGGAGCAGGTAGACCTCGCGCAGCGTGCGCTCATCGATGTTCGAGCTGACGCGCATGCGGTCGAGCTCCTGCTCGTTCCCGACGAAATGCTTCACCGTCGCGCCGACCCCCTCGCTCTGCAGGCCCTCGACGAACGCCGCACCCAGCGTGCCCGCAAGAAAGGGATCCTCGGAATAGTCCTCGAAGTCGCGCCCGGCGAGCGGCACACGCTGAATGTTCACATCCGGACCCAGCATCACCTGCACATGCGTCGCGAGAGCCTCGCGTCCGATGGCCTCTCCTACCGCATGCAGCACTGCAGGGTTCCAGCTGGCTGCAAGTGCGGAACCCGTTGGAAACACGGTTGCCGCTTGATCGTCGTTGGAGCGGACACCGTTCGGTCCGTCGGAGACCCGGAGCGCCGGAATCCCGAGCCGCGGAATGGGCTCGGTCGCAAACGCGCTTCCGCCCCCCATGAGGGCGATCTTCTCCGCGAGCGTGAGCCGGCCGAGCAGATCCTCGACCCGCGCATCGAGCGAGGCTCGAGGATTCTCGTAAAGCGGAACGTCCCCAGCCCGCGCGCTCTGCGCGAAGCCTCCGCACCACAACGCGGCGGCGAGCGCCATCGCGCCGCCAAGGGACGCTGCACCCGACGCCCGCGCCACTGTGCACATCAGTGCGTGTCCTGAACGGCGCGCGCATGCAGCAGGGCGGCGCGCTCCTTCCGATCGTTCGCACGCTCGGCGAGGTCGAGGCGCGCCTTCGCGGGATCCGGCTCGGCGATGGGCCCGCGGTCGGTGAAATTCATGAGCAGGTCGGTCGCCGCGTGGTACGCCGGCCATGCGGGCTCGCCCCGCGGCTCCGGCTTTCCGGTGCGCGCAAAGGCCACCCAGTAGCGGTGCATCGCGCGCGCGGCAGCTTCGTCGGCTGCGGTCAGATCCTTTCCGAGATGCGCCGCGGCGGTGTCGAACACATACGGAATCTCGGAGGCATGCGGCGCACCGGGGAGAGTCTTGCGCTGCGATTCGGCGACATAGGAGAAGCGGTACTCGTACACCGGCTGGCCGCGTGTGGAGAGGATGCGGGCGACTTCACGCGCCGGCTCGAGCATCATTTGATCCCCACCCGCCTCGAACGCGATGGCAGGCACGCTCGAATTGCCGGTCGCGCCGTAGACCTTGCGTGCCTGCGCAGCGTCCGGTCCAAACTGCGCATAGAGCTCGTCCAGCGTCCGCGCCTGCAGGAAACCGAGATCCATGCTGTTCGTGCCGATCATCAGAGGCACCTGCGCACCCTTGCCCTCGGCATAAAGCTGCGTCGGTCCGCCCAGATCGAGCTTGCCGTCGATGACCGGACCGCCGGCATACGTGCGGTTGCTGCCCATCGTCGCCATGTTGAGGCCGCTCACCAGCTCGCTCGCCGGAATCGCCCGGAGCCGCTCGAGCGCCTCCGCGCCCGTCCCCTCGATGCCGAAGTGCCTTGCGAGCGCAACGCCGATCGACTCCGCCGAGCCGGATCCTCCCGAGAGCGAGCGTGCGCCGAGCAGGCCCGGCCTCCCTCCTCCCGACTCGATGATCGCCTTCTGGAAGAGGCCGCGCGCGAGCGGAGAAGTCAGCAGAACGTGCACCGACATCCCTCCTGCGGATTCCCCGAATATCGTGACGTTCTCCGAATCGCCGCCGAACGCCGCGATGTTGCGGCGGACCCATTTGAGCGCCGCAATCTGGTCCATGAACGCGTAGTTGCCGAGCGGTCCGCCAGGCTGCTCCGCACTGAGCGCCGGGTGGGCAAAGAAGCCGAAATTGCCGAGCCGGTAGTTGAAGCTCACGAGCACGATCCCATCGCGCGCGAACTCGGTGCCGTCGTACACCGCCGGCGAAGTGCCGCCGTTCACGAATCCTCCACCGTAGATCCACACCATGACCGGCAACTTGCGCGAGGCGGTGCGCGCGGGCCGCCAAACGTTGAGGTAGAGACAGTCCTCCTGCGGCGTCGTGCGAAGCGGCGCGGCATCGCCCGGAAACGGGACCTGCATGCAGTCCGGGCCGTAGCTCACTGCCTTTCTCACGCCCGGCCAAGGCTTGACGGGCTGAGGGGGCCGCCAACGGAGCGGACCCACCGGCGCAGCGGCGAACGGGATACCCTTGAACGCCGCCACACCGTGCGCGACGGAGCCCTCGAGGAGACCGCTGTCGATCCTCACGCGAGCGACGTCGGCCCCGCGCGCCGCGGACGGAACGGCCAGGGTGAGACTCACGGCGAGCCAGACAGCGAACGACATCGCTCGGCGATCGATCCGTTGGAGGACATTCATGTTTGAGATTCCTGCGCCGCTGGATGCAATCGTTTACATCACACCGAGGGAGCGTACCGGCGGGTCGCCGGCCGTGTCAACAGCGAGCGGTCCGCGAGGCTATTTTCCGGTCACCGGATTGGGATAGTCATCCGGGGGAATGAACGGAGCCGGATAGGTCCGGTATACGGCCGTCGGCGGGCGGTCCGGCGGCAGAGACTTCTCGGGATGGGTGTTCGGCAGCGCCGCCTTGGCCCACCCTTCGGCGTACGGCGTCGACATCCGAAAATAAGCGTGCAACGCCTCGATCTTCCAGACGCCGTTCTGCTTCACGTACTCGTTCTCGTACGTTCCGATGCTCCACAGCGAGCTCTTGCCGTAATCGCCGATCTCCGCGAGCCATCTCCAGCGCGCCTTGGCGGCTTTTCCGTCCGGCGCAACGGTGATGACC
>JASHTA010000129.1 GCA_030040795.1 Gammaproteobacteria bacterium
GAGGCCCGGGTCGTCCACCTGCACCAGGAGTCCGGCCTCGACGATCGCTCGATACTCCTTGCCGAGCTCGATGGCAAGGGCGTGGAAGTACTCCTCGTCCGACCGGTAGTACTCATTACCGCCGACACCGGAGGGCGCCGTTGCAGGAAGGAATACTCTTCGCTCGGGCACCCCGAGCGCCCGGGCGGCCGACTTGATGTTGTCGATGTCGATGCGCAGGAGCCGCTCGCCGCGGTAGCGGATCGGCCCCGTGCACACGATCGGGGTGATCGGCACGATCGCGGCCCCGAGCATCGCTTGCTGGAAGTACTCGGCGTAATACTCCGGAAAGGCCTCGACCTCACGTTGAAACGACCGCCGTCTCTGACCCGGACGCGCTTCGAAGCCTTCCAGCCGCTCCTGAACGTAGGTAAAGAAGCCGGGTTTGGAGAACTCGCCATCGGTCACGAAGTCGATGCCGCACTCGACCTGCTTGCGCACGATGCCGGCGACGGAGGATGCGAGCAACGCCTGGTAGCTCGCCTCGTCATAGGACTCCCCGCTCAACTTGCGCTTCATCGCATCGAGCAGCGGACGCGGCCGCGGAAGGCTTCCGATGTGCGTCGTTTGAATCCGGTCCGTGTTTTGCTGTAGCGCCATAACTCGCGCGTCAGGGCAGTCCGTAGACGAGAATGCGGCTCTTGTCGGCCGCGCCGGGCCAGAGCGTCGAATGCATGCCGGTCGCCACGGCGAGGAGCTGCCGGCCGCCGACCAGATAGGTGACGATGCCGCCACCGATCGCCTCTTGCGTGTCCGCGCGCCACAGGATGCGGCCCGTGCTCTGATCGAGCGCGTAGAGCACACCGCCGAGGTCCGCGGCAAAGACGAGGCCGCCAGCCGTCGGCGTCACGGCGGCGACCATCGGATGCGGCGCTCGGAGCCGCCAGCGGACGGCCCCGCTCTCCGCGTCGAAGGCCGTCACCCAGCCCTTGGCCTCGCTCACGGGATCGAGCATCTGCGGCAGCGGCGTGTCGCTGCCGAACCAGAGCTGGCCCGCCGCCGGCACGGTGAGCTTGCTCACGAGCTGCACGCGCGCGCACCAGTCCACCGCCGCGACGAACAGCGAGTTCGTCCGCGGGCTGTAAGCTGCGCCGTTCCACTCGACGCCCCCCATGAATCCCGGACAGAAGTGCACCACATGATCTCGCGAGAGGGGCTCGTCCACGTTGGTTCGCGTAGTCGTCGGCGTCTGCGATAGAAGTGGAATCACCGGCACACCGCCGCCCGAGGGAACCGGCGTCGACAAGCCCACCCCCGTCCGATCGAGGATCGAGAGCAGACCGTCCTTGTTCGCGGAGGCAATGATCTCGCGGCCCGAGCGGGTCGTCGCGAGCGTGGGCGGGCTGTCCACGTCCCAATCGTGGGTGTCCCGCGCGACGAGCTGGTTGTAGCCGACCATGCGTCCCGTCGCCGCATCGATGGCGATGATCGAGTCGGTGTACAAATCCGTGCCGGTGCGGTCGAGCACGTCGAAATCGGGGGCGGGATTGCCCGCCGGCACATAGAGGATGCCTTTCGCGCGATCGAGGGTGAATGAGGTCCAGAATGCGCCACCCGTGATCGGAAGGTCGGGGTTCGTCCAGCTCTCGCGCGCGTGTCCGGACGGCACCACATCCAGCTTCCAAAGGACGTGTCCGTCCCGGGCGTCGAGCGCGTACACGTGCCCCGTGACGCCGGCGTTGTCACCGCCCGCGTTCCCCACATAGACCCTGCCGTCCGCAGCAATCGGCGCCATGGGGATCGAGACGCCCGGCCCGCGCGCATCGATCGCGCGATCCCACAGCTCGTGGCCATCGGCGGCATCGAGCGCAATCACGTGCGCATCCGAGGTCCCTCGATACAGCCGACCGCCGAGGTAGGCGAAGCCGCGATTGACATGGAGCGGATTAGGCATCGTGCTGTGACGATGACGCGTCCACTTTTGCCGGCAGGTGCCGGCGTCGATCGCATAGGAGTCCTCGTCCGTCGTGAAATACATCGTACCGCCCACGACGATCGGCCCGGTTTGAAACGCGCCCGCTTCCGGCAGCGTGTAGGCGCACACGAGCTTCAGTCTCGCGACGTTCGAGCGCGCGATCTGCGCGAGCGGTGAGAATCGATCGCCGGCGGCCGTGCGGTTGTAGGCGGGCCAGTTGCCGGCGGCTGAGCCGGGCCCGGTCCGCAGCCCGGGAGCCGGCGGCGCGGCGTTCGCGCTCGCGGCAGCGGCAGTGACAGCCGGCGGCGCGGCGGTCGCGCTCGCAGCGGCGGTCACCCAAATGACGGCGATCGAGACGGCTGTCCGTAAGAAGCGCTGCCCGATCACGGCTCAGCTCCCAGGCGGAGGGCCTCGCAGGGAGCGAGGCGCATCGGGACCCGGCTCGCCGAGCGGCCAGGTTGTCGGCCCATAGTGTGGCACCGGCTTGCCGAGCTCGTAGGCCCCGAGGTCCGGAGCCGCGCCGGTAAAGCCGTCCGTGATCGTCGGCAGCTCGACGCCCGCATCGATCGCGGCCGAGCCCGGCCGCAAGCGGAAGTCGAAGTCCTCCGGATTGTAGAGGCGCTGGGGATCGGACTTGTCCGGAATCTTCACGCTCCGGAAGACATCGAAGTCCACGAGCCGGCTGTGCCGATCCTGCCCGGTTCCCATACGGTACTCCTCGAGCGTCTTGAAGCGGCGGGTCTCGCGCGGCCCTTCGTAATCGGCCCGCACCTGGAACGGCGGCGAGTCCCATTCAAAGGCATACGCCGCGCCGGGATTCGGACGAAAGCCGTTGTAGTCCGAGCTCGAGTAGTTCGTGAAGGTCCTCAGCGCCAGCACGGCAGTGCCCCAGCCGTCTCCCAAGATGAGATTGTTGAGGAAGTGCACGTTCGATGCCGGCCCGAAGAAGCGGATCTGGCCGACGAAGGTATTCTGATAGACGAGCACGCCCGCCGGGGTATCGATGAGCTTCAAATATCCTCCGGTCGTCCCTCCGTAGATGAGATTCTGATAGAAATAGACCGGGCCGCCGAAGATGGGCTGAGCGCTGAGCGCGCCGCCCGTCGAGTTGAAGCAGCGATTGCGGAATACCCGGATGTTGTGAGCGCCTCCGTCGGCCTCGATACAGTTGTCCGCGACGTTGTAGATGTCGTTGCCGTAGATGTCGATGGAGACGGGCACCCGGTCCCGAAGCTCGTGGGGCGTGCCGTCGGGGTCGCCGTAGGTATCCACGTCGATTCCGTCGTGCCAGTTCGCGACGTAGTTGCGGGCGATCACGTGTCCCTGGCCGTAGACCTTGATCGCGTACTCCGAGGTGATGAGCGCGGGGTACCCCGGAAACTTCGCCCACACCTCCGGCGTGAACCAGCTCTGAAGTTTCAGCGGATTGTGGCGTCCGATGAACACGTTGTCCGCAATGTAGAAATCCTTCGATCCGGACCATCCGGCCTCCACCACGCGGCCGACGTTGTAGACGCGGCTGTGCTTCAGCGTGAAGCCGCTCGAGCCCGCGATGCCCTTGATCCCGAGCTTGAAGGCGACCTGCGTGTTGCGGACCGTGATGCCCTCGAAGTAGTTGTAACTGCCGCCCATCAAGTTGAAGAGATTGTCGCAGCCGTCACCGTCGAAGATGACCTCGCCGTCGCCCGCTCCCTTGATCACGATGGGCTTGTCCGGTGTACCGCTCTGCGTCAAGTAGTACGTGCCGTCGAACAGCGTGCCGTAGGCGGCGATGTTCGGGTTGAAGCCGCCATAGACGAACCGATTGTCCTTGTAGATCCCGGCGTGCACCAAAATCGTGTCGCCCGGCTTGACGCGCGGGGGCATCTCCCGCGAATGGTCGGACTCGTCGGAGCCGAGATAGTAGGCCGCGAGCAGCCCGGTGAACGCCGGCTGCTGCTTGGGGCCCTTGTAGCCGAATGGATAGACGTTGTAGACCGCCCCGCCGGCTGCGGGCTGCGGCTCAGAGCGCGTGCGCACCGTGACGAGGCGGACTCGCCGTCCCTTCACGCCGTCGGGGTCGGACAGCACGAAGCGGCATTCGTACACGGTGCCGGGCTCGAGATCGAGGATGCTGCCCGCAAACATGTTCGGCGCGACGTACTGGTTGTAGTGGTGTCCGCCACCGGTGCGGTTCACCCCGCCGGTCACCGACTCGCCTTGCAGGCGCATGAGGGGCAGCGCCTTGTGCCACTGGCGCTCTCCCTTCTTGCGGTACGAGACGCTGACGACCGCGTTGCGGTTGTCGTCTCCCGAGATGCGCCACTCGAAGCCGAGTGACACGAGCGTCGGGGGCTCGGTCCAAAACTCGCCGGCCACCGTGGCGTTCCCGCACCACCCCAGGGCCGGAGCGAGAAGTGCCAGAGCGCACAGACACCCCATGCGTCCGAGGTGTCCGAAGCGTGCGAAGTGTCCGGCGACTTGAGATCGCAGACCGGTCGGTCGATGAGGCCCGTCACTCATGGGAATCGGCTCCTGGCGAGACCGAGCAGCGCCGCCTACAGCGCCGCCCGCAGCGCCGTCCGCTCGGTGTCGGCGTAGCGCGCCGCGAGCTCGCGCAACGGCGATTCTAGCGAGATGCGGTCGAGCAACGCTACGCGAGGGCCCTGCGCGGACCCTGGCAACCGCGCAGGTAGCGCTATATACTTACAAATACATCGGCTTAACGCAGCTACCACCCAAGAAGCCGAGCTTTGCGAGAGGACGCTCACCGCCCTGTGGCGGCGTTGCATCACGCACGGATGGGTCATCCACGTAGAGAGAAGACAAATGATGAACACACGATCAGGCAAAGCGATGGCGTCGGCCTCGCTCGTCCTCCTTTTGTGCTCCGGCGCGGTCTGTGCGCAGACCGCCTCCGAGGACACGAGTTCCTCCGCTGAGGCAGGCAGCGGAGCGGCCAACGCCCTCGATGAGGTCATCGTGACCGGCTCGCGCGAATCCGGGGTCACGGCTGCGAACAGCGCCGCGCC
>JASHTA010000130.1 GCA_030040795.1 Gammaproteobacteria bacterium
GCCGCCTCGTGGATCGCCTCGAGCGCGCTCTTGCCGCCCTCGCGCTCCGCCTCGATGGCGAAGTCGATCATCATGATCGCGTTCTTCTTGACGATGCCGATCAGCAGCACGATGCCGATGATGCCGATCACATCGAGATCGCTACCGGTGATGAGGAGCGCGAGCAGCGCTCCGACGCCCGCCGAGGGCAGCGTCGAGAGGATCGTGAGAGGATGGACGAAGCTCTCGTAGAGCACGCCCAGCACGATGTAGACGCAGACGATCGCTGCGATGATCAGCCACAGCTCATTCGCCAGGGAGGCTTGGTAGGCTCCGGTCGCGCCGAGGAAGACCGTCGTAATGGCGGGTGGGATCCCAATCTCACGCTCGGCGTCGCGGATCGCGTCGACGGCGCGACCGAGCGAGACATCGGGCGCCGTGTCGAAGCCGATGTTCGCCGCGGGGAACTGCTGTGCGCGGGTGATCTGCAGCGGAGAGCTCTCGACCTTGACGTCGGCGATCGAGGTGAGAGGGGTCGGCGTGCCCGAGCCGGTGGCGACGTTCACGAGGTCGAGCTGGCTCGGGTTCGTGACGACGCCGGGCTTCTCCTCGAGGATCACGCGGTATTCGTTCGTGTCCGTGAAGATGTTCGAGATGATCCGCTGGCCGAAGGCGCTGTAGAGCGCCTCGTCAACCGTTGCGGCCGTCACGGACAGCCGGCCGGCCGTGTCGCGGTCTATGTCGACGAGCACGGCGAGCCCCTGGTCCAGGGTGTCGGAGACGACGTTACGCAGCTCCGGCACCTGCCGCAGCTTCGCGACGAGCGCTTGGGTCCAGTGGGTGACCTGGTCGGGGACCGCCCCTTGCAGCGCGAATTGATACTGCGTCGGGCCGCTCTCGGCATCGATCGTCAAATCCTGCACCGGCTGTAGATAGAGTGTGACGCCGGGCACGTTCCCGACGAGCTGGTACAGCCGCTGCATCACGACGGCCTGGCCGGGCCGCTCGTGAAAGGGCTTCAGGTTGATGTACATCCGCCCCGTGTTCATCGTGGTCGAGTTGACACCGTCCACGCCGACGAACGAGCTCAGGCTCTGTACGTCCGGGTCCTGGAGGATGGCGCGCGAGACATTCTGCTGGAGCTGCTTCATGCGGTCGAAGGAGATCGACTGGCGCGCCTCGATGACGGCCATGAGCTCGCCCGTGTCCTGCGTCGGGAACAAACCCTTCGGCATGAGGAGGTAGAGCAGCGCGGTGAGGACGAGTGTGAGGAGCGCGACGATCAACGTGGCGCCCTGATGCGCAAAGACCCAGCGCAGGCCCCGGTCGTACGCGGCGACGACCTTGTCGAATCCGATCTGCCAGTGATGGCCGAGTCCGCGCGCAGGCACGTGCGGCTCGCGCTTGAGCCAGCGGGCCGACAGCGACGCCGTGAGGGTGAGGGAGACGACGGCGGAGATCACAATCGTCGTGGCGAGCGTGACGGCGAACTCGCGGAACAGCCGCCCCACCACATCCCCCATGAACAGGAGCGGAATGAGCACGGCGACGAGCGAGACGGTAAGGGAGATGATGGTGAAGCCGATCTGCTCGGCGCCCTTGAGAGCGGCCTGCAAGGGCGGCAGGCCGCCCTCGAGATGGCGCGAGATGTTCTCGATCATCACGATCGCATCGTCCACGACGAAGCCGCTCGCGATGGTGAGGGACATCAGCGTCAGGTTGTTGATGCTGTAGCCCATCAGGTACATCGCGCCGAACGTGCCGACGAGGGAGATCGGCACCGCGAGTCCGGCGATGACCGTCGCCTGGACACTGTGCAGGAACAGGAAGATCACGAGGACGACGAGGAAGATCGCGAGCAGCAGCTCGAGCTCCACGTCGCGAACGGACGCGCGGATTCCGATCGTGCGGTCCGTCAGGATCTCGGCGTGCAGTCCGAGCGGCAGGCTCGAGAAGATCTCGGGCAGATGCTGCTTGATCGTGTCCACCGTCTCGATGACGTTGGCGCCCGGCTGACGCTGCACGTTGACGACGATCGCGGGGGTCGTATTTTCCCACGCGGCGAGCTTGTCGTTCTCGGGTCCCTCGACGATGTTGCCCACGTCCTTCAGGCGCACCGGCGCCCCGTTGTGATAGGCGATGATGAGGTTCCCGTAATCGCTCGCCGTATAGAGCTGATCGTTCGCGTTGATCGAGTAGTCGCGTGTGGGGCCGTCGAAGCTGCCCTTGGCCTCGTTCGAGTTCTGGTTGCTGATCACGGTCCGCAGCTGATCGAGGGTCAGGCCGATCGAGGCGAGCAGCTGTGTGTCCACCTGGATGCGAACCGCGGGCCGGGAGGCGCCGTTGACGGTGACGAGCCCGACGCCCGGGAGCTGGGAGAGCTTCTGCGCGAGACGCGTCTCGACCAGATTCTCGGCGTCGATGATCGGGAGCGTGGAGGAGGTGACCGCGAGGCTCAGGATGGGCGCATCGGCCGGATTGACCTTCGCGTAGATCGGCGGTGACGGAAGGTCTTGCGGCAGCAGCGCATTGCTCGCGTTGATCGCCGCCTGTACCTCCTGCTCCGCCTCATCGAGGGGAAGCTGCAGCGAGAACTGCAGCGTGATGACCGAGGCGCCCGCGGAGCTGACCGAGGACATCCGATCGAGGCCCGGCATCTCGCCGAAATTGCGCTCGAGCGGCGCCGTGACGGTCTGGCTCATCACCTCCGGGCTCGCGCCCGGATACTGGGTCTCCACCTGGATCGTCGGATAGTCCACCTC
>JASHTA010000131.1 GCA_030040795.1 Gammaproteobacteria bacterium
TGCTCCTGCTTGGAGAACTGCAGCAGGTGGCTCGTGTACGCCAGGCGCTTGTACTCGAGCGCGAGGAGCACTCGCCAGCAGTATGGGCTGCCGCTGCCCCAGTAAACGTCGATCGCCATATACTTCGTTCGATTCCGGCCGCTCGCATGATTGTAGGACATCGCGTCGCGCGAGGGATCCTGAAGACGTGAGGACACGCATGAACGCTCGCCCCTACACGACACTGATCGAGCCCCTGGAGCTCGCCGCCCTCGCCCGCTCGGGCTCGGATCTGGCGGTCATCGACTGCCGGCACGATCTCGCCCGCCCCGGGTGGGGCGCCGAGGCTTACGCGGAGAGCCACATCGAGGGCGCGGAGTTCGCGCATCTCGACCGCGATCTCTCGGACCCGGTGACGGCAATGAGCGGCCGACACCCGCTGCCGGCCCCGGACCGGATCGCGGCGACCTTCGGCCGCTGGGGAATCGGCCCCGAGACGCAGGTCGTCGGCTACGACCAGGGGAACGGCGCCCTCGCTGCGCGCCTCTGGTGGCTGCTGCGCTTTCTCGGGCACTCGCGCGTTGCCGTGCTCAATGGCGGCCTCGCAGCGTGGCGCGCCGCAGGCCTGCCCGTGACGAACGTGACACCGGTACGCGCAGCGCGCCGGCTCGAGGGCGAGCCGCGCCTCGACTGGGTGGCCTCGACCGCCGAGGTTGCGGCGAGCCTTCAGCGCGGCGATGTCGCGCTGGTCGACGCCCGCGCAGCCGACCGGTTCGCCGGGCGCAACGAGACGCTCGACGCCGTGGCCGGCCACGTGCCCGGCGCCCGCAACCATCCGTTCACGCGCAATCTCGATGCCGCAGGGCGCTTCCTCGCGCCCGCGGAGCTCGTTCGGCTGTGGCGCGAGACGCTCGCCGGCTCGCCGCCAGAACGAGTGGTGTCGATGTGCGGCTCGGGAGTCACCGCCTGCCACAACCTGCTCGCGATGGAGCTCGCCGGGCTCAAAGGCGCCCGCCTGTACGCGGGGTCGTGGAGCGAGTGGATCCGCGATCCGGCGCGGCCGGTCGCACGCTCGTGAGCTGCGCGCACTGCGGTAATCGTTTTTTGCTATCTTCCGCCTCCATGACATTCGCGGCGTGGCCGGGCACCGAGCGCGGGGTACCCGTCGCGCGCGTTCTGGAGCTCATCTCGACGTGGCTGCCGATCCGAACATCGCCCTGAGCGGCGCGAACCGCAAGTTCAATCCCGCTCAACCCTGGAGCGTCGAGGACTCCCTCGATCTCTACCAAGCCGGCGCCTGGGGGAAGGGCTACTTCTCCATCAACCCGGCGGGCCACGTCGTTGTGCGGCCGGACACTCAGCCGGGAAGGGAGATCGACCTTTTCGAGGTGGTCGAGGGGCTGAAGGCCCGCGATCTTACGGCGCCCGTCGTGGTGCGGTTCTCCGATATCCTCGCGCACCGGCTCAAGCATCTGCATGCGGCGTTCGCCCAGGCGATCGCGGAGAACGATTACCGCAACCGCTACTCGGCCGTCTTTCCCATCAAGGTGAACCAGCAGCGGCTCGTCGTGGAGGAGGTCTACCGCTACGGCAAGGAGTTCGGCTTCGGGCTCGAGGTGGGCTCCAAGCCCGAGCTGCTCGCGGTGATGGCGATGACGGAGAACGCTCCCGACCGGCTCATCGTGTGCAACGGCTTCAAGGACGACAGCTACATCGAGGCCGTGACGCTCGCGACCAAGCTCGGCCGCACCATCATTCCGGTGGTCGAGAACTACGAGGAGCTCGACCTCATTCTCAAACACGCCGCGACCTACGGCGTGCGGCCGAGAATCGGTGTACGGGTGAAACTCTTCAGCGAGGGGTCGGGGCGCTGGCGCGAGTCCGCGGGAGAGAAGTCGAAGTTCGGACTCTTCATCACCGAGATCCTCGAGCTGTTCAACGTGCTCAAGGCGCACGACATGCTCGACTGCCTGCAGCTCGTGCATTGCCATCCCGGGAGCCAGCTTCAGGACATCCGCCGCGTCAAGGACGCCGTCAACGAGCTCGCGCACGTGTACGCGGAGCTCAAGCTGATGGGCGCGGGCCTGCAGTACATCGACGTGGGCGGCGGGCTCGGCGTGGACTACGACGGCACGGGGACGAATTTCTCCTCCTCGATGAACTACACGCTGAACGAGTATGCGAACGACGTGGTGTATCGCGTCGCGAGCGTCTGCAACGCGCGCGACATTCCGCACCCGATGATCGTGAGCGAATCGGGCCGGGCAATCGCCGCTTATCACAGCGTGCTCATCTTCAATGCGCTCGGCTCCTCGGCGCTCGACAAGTTCCGGGTAACGGGCCGCGCCGCGGAGGACTACGCGGGCGATGACGAGCTGCCGCAGCCGGTGCAAGATCTGTTCGAGGCGTACCGCTCGGTGAGCGAGCGCCGTGTCGTCGAGTGCTATCACGACGCGCTCACCGCACGCGAGCAGGCGTTGCAGATGTTCAACCTCGGACTGCTGTCGCTCGAGATCCGCGGCCTCGCGGAGCGGCTCTACTGGGCGACCTGCGCCAAGGTGCGGGACTGCTGCCGCAAGCTCGATCGCATCCCGGAGGAGCTCGAGAACCTCGAGTCGATCCTCTCGGACACGTATTTCTGCAACTTCTCGGTCTTCCA